>JBMZNW010000201.1:0-3667 GCA_049619915.1 Gammaproteobacteria bacterium | reverse complement strand
ATTGGTTTATACCTTTGTACCGAAGATGATCAAATATTATCTTGATGAAGATGCTATCCTGCCAAATGTTCCGAGCTTCTCTTGCGATGATGAAAAAGAACGCGAACATGTGTTAGCTAATTTAGAAAACCTAGTTGTTAAGCCTGCCAATGAATCCGGCGGTTACGGAATGTTGATTGGTCCACATTCAACGAAGAAAGCACGCATAGAAATGGCAAGAAACATTAAAAAGATGCCGCGTAATTATATTGCACAACCGGTTATCTCCATCTCAACTGTACCAACGCTTTGTGGCAACGCTATCGAACCACGTCATGTCGATTTACGCCCGTTTACCTTACAAAGTGATCGTACCCATGTCACCACCGGCGGTTTAACACGCGTTGCCTTAGTCAAAGGTTCGCTAGTCGTAAATTCATCACAAGGTGGCGGCAGTAAAGACACCTGGATCGTCGCACCCGATAGGAATTAATATGCTCTCACGCGTGGCAGAAAGAATGTACTGGTTTGGACGATACATGGAACGTGTCGAAAACACCGCACGACTAGTCAGCGTGAATACTAATGTACTCTACGATCTACCCAAGATGGTAAGTCATATCTGGGATAGTCTGATCGATATTACCGGCAGCGATGGCTATTTCTATGAATTACATGATAAAACGGATGAGCTAAACGTCATACGATTCTTATTAGCAGATCAATTAAACCCCGCTTCGATCATTAGTTCATTAAAAATGGTACGCGAAAATGTACGCACTACACGCGAAATCATGCCTAGCGAAGTTTGGGAACAAGTCAACGAATTTCATTTATTCGTCAAACAACATGTTAAAAACGCCGTGCGTCGTTCCAATCGCCACGACTTCCTCGATGAAATCATTCAACACTGTCATCAAATCACCGGTTTGTTAGAAGGCGGTATGAGTCATGGCAATGCCTATAACTTTTACAAAATCGGCAGAAACATCGAACGCTCAGACATGACCACGCGTATTGTCGATGTTGGCTGTATTTATTTACGTGATGAAAGCAAACAAATACCTGAGACTTACCATAATATTTTATGGATGAATGTTTTGCGTTCACTCACTGGCTATCAAATGTATCGTCAATTTGTGCATGATCGTGTTAATGGTGAAGACGTAGTGGACTTTTTAATGACGGACGATGAGTTTCCACGTTCTGTTTTTCATTGTTTAAATGAGCTCTATGACTGCATTTCGGACACGCCGAATCATGATCTTCCCTTGCGCAGTATCACGCGCACAAAACGTATCATTAATGAAATGAATACAGAAGAGTTATTCAAAGAAGGACTAGGCGAATTTATTGATAACTTACAAATCGATTTAGCCGAGATACATAATCAGGTTACAGAAACCTGGTTTGATTATTCGAAACTGATTCCTGACCAGCAATAAACGGCTTCTACTTCCAGTCAATATTCGGCGGTCTTCTTAAATCCAGACTATAAGGTTGCTCGTGCGGTGGCAATTCAAACGCAACATTAACCTTACCTTGCGTATGTCCCTGCGGCAGAAAGCGATTACTGCGTCTTGATTCTGCTTCGTTGGCATTCACAGGAAACGTATCATAACTTCTGCCACCCGGATGTGAGACATGATAAGTACAACCGGCAATTGATTTATAATTCTCCGTATCAACAATATCG
This sequence comes from Gammaproteobacteria bacterium, assembly GCA_049619915.1. Taxonomy (GTDB): domain Bacteria; phylum Pseudomonadota; class Gammaproteobacteria; order Eutrophobiales; family Eutrophobiaceae; genus UBA7359. The sequence goes on along the minus strand of JBMZNW010000201.1, from coordinate 1,992 downwards.
AAGACCAAAGGAGTATGCGTTTTGATTGTCGGGTGTAATGCAGAATAAGGATCCCATGCCTTATAACGGACTCCGGCAACAAAACCACCGCTGACACCGGTAGAACGAAGCGGTAATTTACGTCCATTACAAGTGACGATATAACGGTTACCTGCCATTCCCTGCATACTTACCTGCACACGTTCAACTGAAGAATCAACATAGCGCGCCGTACCTTGTGTTGAACTTTCTTCACCTAATACATGCCACGGTTCTAATGCAGAATGCACATCCAGCTGCATTGTCGGAGTAAATAACGTGCCGATATGCGGAAACCGAAATTCTTTAAATGGCGCAAACCATTCAAGATCAAAATTAAAACCAGCATCATTTTGATCATTAATGACTTCTCTAAAATCTTCCCAAATATAATGTGGCAACATAAATCGATCATGTAAATCAGATCCCCAACGAATCATTTTTTTCTCGTAAGGTTTTTCCCAAAACCGTGCAACAAGTGATCTAACTAATAAGTTTTGCAGCAAACTCATACGCTCATGTGGTGGCATTTCAAAACCACGAAACTCAACAATACCTTTGCGACCACTGGAACTGTCCGGTGAATAGAGTTTATCAATACAAAACTCTGCTCTGTGCGTATTACCGGTCAAATCAGTCAAAAAATTTCTTAATACCCTGTCAACAAGCCATGGCTTATCTATTTCACCCAAAGGTAATTGACTCATTGCCGTTTCAAGTTCAAATAAATTATCATCGCGCGCTTCATCAATTCTTGGTGCTTGACTGGTAGGCCCGATAAATGTTCCTGAGAACAAATAAGATAATGCAGGATGATGTTGCCAGTAGGTAATAAAACTTCTTAATAAATCCGGTCTACGCAAAAATGGACTGTCTGCCGGTGTATCTCCACCCAAAGTAATATGGTTACCACCACCTGTACCGGTATGCTTACCATCAAGCATGAACTTTTCAGTACCTAAACGAGTTAAGCGTGCTTCCCGATATAATGTTTCGGTATTTTCTACTAGTTCTTTCCAGTTGTTAGCCGGATGAACATTCACTTCAATCACACCCGGATCAGGCGTGACCTGTATGGTTTTGATACGTGGATCCGACGGTGGTGTATAACCTTCAAGCACAACAGGCATCTCTAACGCCTTAGCTGTGTCTTCAACTGCATGCACAATTTCAAGATAATGTTCAAACAAGGGTATCGGCGGCATAAACACATGCATACGACCATCACGCACCTCAACACAAAGTGCTGTGTGTACGACTTCATTGAATGTTTGAAACGAATTACCCTGATTTATCTTTTCGTTATAAATTTTTCTTTTATTACGCGCAGTAGAATCTGGTAGTTCACCATGTTCTGCAAATGGGTCTCTTTCCGGTGTTATATCGACATCATCTTGAGTCCATGGCAAGGATTCCATAGGTAAACGTAAGCCCATAGGAGAGTCACCGGGAATAAGGAACATGTGTTCGCCACGAAATGGCCAATTACTACTGATCCACTGACCTTCATCATTTATTTGCTCTTTGTACTTTAAAGGCAAAGCATAGCCCGTTACTTTATCCAGTCCCTGAGTGAATAATTTTTGTAAGCGTGCTCTTTCCAATGGATCTTTAAGCTTATTATTTTCAGGACTCACGCCTACCGGCAACTGACCTTCTTTCCATAGGTAATAAGCTATATCCTCATAAGCTGGCACAATATACTGATCATCAACACTGAGATTACTGGCTAATGTATTAATAAAGGATTCTGCATCCTGTTCAGTAAAGTTATACGTCGTTTTATCATCTGCAGACCATTGATAATCATTCCAGATAGGTTGACCGTCTTTACGCCAGAATAAAGATAAGGTCCAACGCGGTAATTGTTCACCCGGATACCATTTGCCTTGGCCATAATGCAGCATCGCACCTGGTGCAAATTGATCCTTTAATCGAATAAATAATTCACCAGCAAGTTCACGTTTTTTATCA
>JBMZNW010000200.1:0-3677 GCA_049619915.1 Gammaproteobacteria bacterium | reverse complement strand
TGGTGAAGAGCAACATGCAAATGCAGATGGCGGCGGGCCAGTTGATGCAACCTTTAAAGCAATCGAAAGTATGGTTAATAGTGGTTGTAACTTGCAGCTTTATTCTGTTAATAACGTTACTGATGGTACAGACTCGCAAGGTGAAGTAACGGTACGCATGGATAAAAATGGCCTCATTGTTAATGGCTTGGGTTCGGATACAGACATTGTGTTTGCGTCAGCTAAAGCTTATATCAATGCATTAAACAAGTTACTTGAGCCTGCTGAACGAGCACACCCGCAACTGTAGATTTAAATGATGCAAGCACATCAGCAACAATACCTAAAGGAAATGGGCATCGATGTCTGGGTAGATAAAGACAGGGAAATTGTTAATGTTGCTGAAGAGGCTGTTGTTGAAAGCTCAAAAAATACAGTAGAAGCAAAGCCTGCTAAAACAGTTGCTGAAAAAACGACTCTAATTCCAGATGACTTCCCGGAAGAACTAGCAACACTAAAAAAAGAAGTTTCTGTTTGTACACAATGTGAATTACATCAAACAAGAACACAAACCGTGTTTGGTGTTGGTAATCCGCAGGCAGACTGGTTAGTGATTGGTGAAGCACCGGGCGCTGATGAAGACAAACAAGGAGAACCGTTTGTTGGTCGTGCCGGCCAGCTCTTAAACTCAATGTTATTAGCAATGGGTTTACAAAGAGAGCAGGTGTTTATTGCGAATATTCTAAAATGTCGTCCGCCAAACAATCGTGATCCGAAACCGGAAGAAGTCGTTGCTTGTGAATCTTATTTAAGAAAGCAAATTGAATTAATTAAACCGAAAATAATTCTAGCTGTGGGTCGTATTGCTGCGCAGAATTTATTGAAAGTAGATACGCCAATAGGAAAGATGCGAGGTAATCGTTATCAATACCCGGATAGCGAATTGCCAGTGATTGTTACCTATCATCCTGCTTATTTATTACGCTCGCCGCGTGAGAAAAGAAAAGTATGGGAAGATTTAAAAAGCGCGATGCGAATTTATAAAGAGCTCGGTGCATAAGTATGAGCGCTGTATTAAAAGAAGCTGTAAAAATCAGACCAATGAAAGATGATGATGTGGCATTAGTGCTAGCAGCTGAAGAAAGTGCGTACGAATTTCCCTGGGGTGAAGCAGTCTTCAAGAACTGTATGCGTGTTGGTTATTATTGCCGGGTTTTGGAATACGATGGACTTGTTGTTGCACATGCCGTGATGACTGTTGCCGCTGGTGAATCACATATTTTAAATATCTGTGTGCATGCTGATTATCAATCTATGGGGCTCGGTCGTTGTTTACTCGAACATTTGATAGAGCTTGCACTTGAGCGTGATGTGAATATGACGTTTCTTGAAGTGCGTCCTTCAAATTTTGCAGCGATTAAACTTTATCTTGATCTTGGTTTCAATGAAATTGGAACGCGACGAAATTATTATCCGGCGAAGGTGGGACGTGAGGATGCATTGGTCTTCGCCAAATCAACACCAAGAGAAGAAGAACTTAATGAGTAATAATTTACCCGACTTTCCAACACTTGAATCTTTTGTTGGCAATACACCACTAGTAAGACTGCAACGCTTACCGGGCGATACCAGTAATGTTGTGCTTGCCAAGTTGGAAGGAAACAACCCGGCTGGTTCGGTAAAAGATCGTCCTGCAATCAGTATGATTAAACATGCGGAAGCACGCGGCGATATAAAACCGGGCGATACATTAATTGAAGCGACCAGTGGTAATACAGGTATTGCTTTGGCAATGGCCGCAGCAATACGTGGTTATCGAATGATATTAATCATGCCGGAAAGCATGAGTGTCGAACGTCGTGCAGTGATGAAAGCATTTGGTGCAGAGATTGTTTTAACGTCTGCCGAGGGCAGTATGGAAGAAGCGATTGATGTCTCACGCGCAATGGAAAGTAAAGGCGAAGGTATCATTCTTGATCAGTTTGCTAATCCTGATAATCCTCGTGCGCATTATGAAGGAACTGGCCCTGAAATCTGGCGTGATACCAATGGTAAAGTTACACACTTCGTCAGTGCAATGGGTACGACAGGTACCATCATGGGAACATCACGTTTTCTAAAAGAACAAAATCCCGATATACAAATTGTCGGTGTACAACCTATCGATGGTGCAAAGATTCCCGGTATTCGTCGTTGGCCAGAAGAGTACATGCCAAAGATATATGAGAAACCGCGTGTTGATCGCATTATGGATATGACTCAGGACTTAGCCGAAGAAACAACAAGAGCACTCGGCGCAAAAGAAGGCATCTTTGCTGGTATCTCATCTGGCGGAGCAATGGCAGCGGCATTACAATTATCAGAAGAAGTTGAGAATGCAGTTATTGTTACCATTGTATGTGATAGAGGTGATCGTTACCTTTCTACGAATGTTTTTCCAGGTTAATTATTCAGCTAATTGTACGAGAAACGTGTAAAAATGGATTATGAAAAAAATATAAAGGAATTTGTCAGTTTAGCTCAAGAATATTGTAAGTGGGTTGAAAGTCAGAGTAATAAAACAGAAGAACATATTTATTACCTTCAAGTAATTTTATCAAAGTTATATTGCTCAGGTATTCAGTTGCCTGATTGCGAACCAACAGAGTTATTTGAAAATGACACGTTACCAAAATTAGATTACCAAGAAGTAGTAGAACATTTTAAGGGTTTTCCAATTCAATACTATTCTCAAATATTTAATCCTTTGAATGTTCCAAGTGAAGAGCCAGTAACAGGTGACGTTATAGATGATTTGTCTGATATTTATATAGATTTAAAAAATGGGCTTTGGTATTTAGAAAATGAAAGTGAAGTTGATGCGGTATTTCAGTGGCGTTTTTCGTTATCAGTGCACTGGGGCAGGCATGCTTTAGGTAGTATGTATGCATTACATTCTTTAGAAGAATAATTTATTCTTATATTTTTTTGTTTATTATTAAAACTTAATGTTCCTAAAAAAACTAAAGCATTAGAAACATTATAAATTCATGCCTAGAACCATGCTGCGTTATGCAATCGAAAAGTTTCCTGAGAACAAACGACAGCGCTACCTGAAAGGTACAATTAAATAATTTATGAACATACTTGTATTTGATATTGAAACCGTTCCTGACATTGAGTCAGGTAAAAAACTTTATAACCTCGAAGGTCTGGAAGCAGATGCTGCGGCAGAGTTGATGTTTAGTCATCGCCGTCAGGAAACGGATGGTAAGTCTGATTTTCTACGTCACTATTTACATCAAATAGTTGCTATCTCAGTTGTATTAAAATCAAAAGATAAACTCAGTGTTTGGTCTTTGGGTGATGTTGATGCCGATGAAAAAGAAATCATTACCCGTTTCTTTGAAGGCGTAGAGCGTTATACGCCGACATTGGTCTCGTGGAACGGTAGTGGTTTTGATTTGCCTGTTCTGCATTATCGTTCTTTATTACACAGTGTTGTCGCACAACGTTATTGGGAAAACGGTGAAGATGATCAAAGTTTTAAATGGAATAATTATTTATCACGTTATCACAGTCGTCATACTGATTTAATGGATGTGTTAGCCGGTTATATGCCAGGGACAAAAGCGCCACTTGATCAAATCGCGACCTTACTTGGCTTTCCCGGAAAAATGGGTATGAGCGGCGATAAGGTTTGGGATTGTTTTCATGCT
>JBMZNW010000199.1:1612-3687 GCA_049619915.1 Gammaproteobacteria bacterium | reverse complement strand
ATGTTGCCTATGGATTGCGTATTCAAGGTGTCAGTGATCGTAGAACTATAGATGCCGTTGTTGAAAAGTCATTAAAAGGTGCGGCACTCTGGGACGAAGTTAAAGATCGTTTGGACGATTTGGCTATGGGTTTATCTGGTGGTCAACAACAACGTTTAGTTATTGCTCGTGCGATTGCGATTGAACCGGAGGTTTTGCTTCTGGATGAACCTGCATCTGCACTTGATCCAATTTCAACTTTAAAAGTTGAAGAGTTAATTTATGAATTAAAAGATAAATATACTATTGTTATTGTTACACACAACATGCAACAGGCTGCACGCGTGTCTGACTACACCGCGTATTTATATATGGGCGAGCTAATTGAATTTAATGACACGAGTACTCTGTTTACAAATCCATCTGAAAAGATGACAGAAGATTATATTACCGGACGTTACGGTTAATTTAAGTATTGGAGACTAAAGATGAGTTACAGTGCACACCATATCTCAAAACAGTTCGATGATGAATTGGAAGATGTTCGCGGCAAAGTGCTTGCTATGGGTGGTCTGGTTGAACAGCAATTGAACAATGCACTTAAGTCGCTTATTGATGGCGATATTGATCTGGCAACGTCAGTGATGGAAAACGAAGTTCAGGTTAATACTTATGAAGTGACTATCGATCAGGAGTGCACAAAGATTCTTGCCCGACGTCAACCTGCGGCAAGTGATTTACGTTTAGTGATGGCGATTACTAAAACAATTACTGATCTTGAACGCATAGGTGATGAAGCTGAAAAGATCGCGAAGATGGGTTTGGAATTAACCGAGCGACATGGACCGAAATCTTATTATGTCGGTATCAATGCGATGGGTAATCTAGTAACGCAAATGTTGCATGACTCACTTGATGCTTTTGCGCGTATGGACTCGCAACAATCAGTGACCGTTGCTGGTAAGGAACCAGAGTCGGATGAACAGTATGCTGCAATTATCAGACAACTGATTACGTATATGATGGAAGACGCGAGAAATATCAGTGGTACCTTAGATGCGGTATGGGCAGCAAGAGCATTGGAACGCGTTGGCGATCATGCACGTAATATCTGTGAAAACGTTATTTATCTAGTTGAAGGTAAGGATGTGCGTCATTTCAGTATAGAGCAAATGGAAGAGCTAGTTGATACAACGAATTAATGTTTATCAATAACATTCAAGCCGCTCTTAGTATTCCGTGATAATACTAACTATATAAAATGCCTTTTTTGTATTGTGCTCAAGTTATATGAATTATTAGTAATATATTCTTATGGACGATATAAATTTAAAACTACCTGAACTCTATATTAACCGCGAATTGAGCTTGCTGGAGTTCAACCGCCGCGTTCTCGAACAAGCAAAAGATGAACACACACCTTTATTAGAACGTTTACGCTTTCTTTGTATTGCCAGCACAAACCTTGATGAGTTTTTTGAAATCCGTGTTGCTGGTTTAAACCAACAAGTTAAATATGGTTCAGTACAAACGGCTGCTGATAACCTAACGCCGCTTGAAGCATTAAAAAAGATCAGTGAAACAGTACATGAGTTGGTTGATGAACAGTATAAGATGCTCAATGATGTTCTCATTCCTGAACTTGCTAAAGAAAAAATTAGAATACTACGGCGTTCTCAATGGAAACCGAAACTCGCTCGGTGGATTAAAAGTTATTTCAATAGAGAACTTGTACCTATTCTTAGTCCGATAGGGCTTGACCCTTCTCATCCTTTCCCACGAGTATTAAATAAGAACTTATACTTTATTGTCACGCTAGACGGTAAAGATGCTTTTGGTCGTGAAAGCGGCTATGCCATCGTGCAGGCGCCACGTTCATTGCCTCGTGTTATTGAAGTGCCTAAAGAGCATTCAAATAAAACACATGATTTTATTTTATTATCATCGGTGTTGCATGCGCATGTGGGTGATTTATTTCCCGGCATGAAAGTAAAAGGTTGTTATCAGTTCCGCGTTACAAGAAACAGTGATCTGTTTGTCGATGATGAAGAAGTTGATGATTTAAAATATATTCAAAAAGAAGACATAGTAATCAC
>JBMZNW010000199.1:0-1602 GCA_049619915.1 Gammaproteobacteria bacterium | reverse complement strand
GTCGTTATAATGATGCCGTTCGTTTAGAAGTTGCAGATAATTGCCCGGAAGAGATTAGTGGTTTTCTGCTTGATCAATTTAAGTTAACGGATGATGCTTTATATACAGTTAATGGCCCGGTAAATTTAGATCGCTTATTACAAATACATGATTTGGTTGATCGTCCTGATCTTGTTTATCCCGGTTTTACGCCAGACATTCCTCCACGTTTATTAAAAGCAACCAGTATCTTTGATACTTTGCATAATGGCGATATTTTATTGTTACACCCTTTTCAATCGTTTGCGCCGGTTGTCGATTTTTTAAGACAAGCTGCAAGTGATCCGGCCGTGCTTTCAATCAAACAAACGCTTTATCGTACTGGTAGTGACTCAGCTATAGTTAAAGCATTAAAAGATGCTGCGCGAGCGGGCAAAGAAGTCACCGTTGTTATTGAGTTGTTAGCGCGCTTTGATGAAGAAGCGAACATGGAACTTGCTAACGATTTACAAGAAGCAGGTGCGCATGTGGTTTATGGCGTCGTCGGTTATAAAACGCATGCAAAAATGATTATGGTGGTCAGGCGTGAAGGACGAGCGCTACGCCGATATGTTCATCTTGGTACAGGTAACTATCATGCTCGTACAGCAAGACTTTATACCGACTATGGTTTGTTAACTGCAGATCAGGCAGTCGGTGCAGATGTAAATAAATTGTTCCATCAAATGACCGGACTAGGCAGAGCAACAAAATTAAAAAAATTATTACAGTCACCTTTCACTTTGCATAAAGCAATCTTGGATCATATAGAAGAAGAAATAAAAAATGCTAATGCAGGTAAAGAAGCACGTGTAATAGCTAAGATGAATGCATTGGTTGAACCTGAAATTATTAGAGCGTTATATCGTGCTTCAATAGCCGGTGTAAAAGTTGATTTAATTATACGAGGAATATGTTGTTTACGACCGGGTATTAAAGGTGTGTCAGAAAATATTCAGGTGCGTTCTATTATTGGCCGTTTTCTTGAACATACTCGGGTTTTTTATTTTCATAATGATGGCGAACCCAATCTTTATTGCGCTAGTGCAGACTGGATGCCGCGTAATTTATTCCATCGTGTCGAAGCGTGTTTTCCGATAGAAGAAAAAAGACCGCGTGATCAAATTATTAAATTTGGCTTACTCAATTATCTTTCCGATAACTCACAAGCATGGATACTGCAATCCGATGGTAGTTATAAAAGAGCCCGATCAGGTAATGCAAAACCGCGTGCTTCACAGGCGATATTATTAGAGCACTATTGCAGTTAGTTGAACTACTATTTGTAGTTTAGTGTGTATTTGGTTGTTGTTAGGTAGTTAGCTTCTGTTTCCAGATCTGCTTCTGTTAGAGGGTGGTCATTAAGCCAGCCTTCTTGAAATTCCAGTTCAATTTCTTTGTTTTTAGTTTTTATATTAATACACGGTGTTTTGACTGTATTTCGACTGCGGTTTAAAACAATAGCAAGTCTTAAAATGATAACTAGTTTAATAAGCTTGCTTTTTACTTCGTCAGTTTCTTCTTTGATAATATCGAGTGCAATTTTTCGTCTATGTAAGCGTACAAGTACGCTCAATAAGCTTT
>JBMZNW010000198.1:0-3694 GCA_049619915.1 Gammaproteobacteria bacterium | reverse complement strand
CATGATGATGACAAAATGCTGATTGAATTTCTCCAATAATGATGGAATGTGGAGGAATTTTCTATTTTCTGCGAGTCGTGAACAAATGTCTACAGATCAGGACTCAAGGACACACACGGTCTTTCGTATTTTAACAAGAAATTAAAGTCATATTTGGAAACAGTCAATTATATTTTTTATTCGACTCTGGGTATCGCACCAATAATTAAAGCTACAAGCAGCAATCTAAGCTGCGACTTTTCTCTTAGGTAGGAAATACTTTATAAAAGCTAGAAACTGACATTGAATAAATCAATGTCAGTTTCTTTATTCGATAAGACTTCTTTACTTAACTTCAACGCCGGCAACATACAGCCAAGTGTCGATCACTGTATCCGGGTTTAGAGAAATACTTTCGATGCCTTCATCAACTAGCCACTTGGCAAGATCAGGATGATCGGAAGGTCCTTGACCGCAAATGCCGACATATTTACCTGCTTTCTTACAGGCTTGTATGGCACGACTTAACATGAACTTAACTGCATCATTACGTTCATCAAATAAATCGGAGACTAAACCTGAGTCACGATCTAAGGCCAACGTTAATTGTGTCATATCGTTTGAGCCAATTGAGAAGCCGTCAAAGTGTTCGAGGAATTGTTCCGCAAGAATGGCATTACTTGGTACTTCACACATCATGATTAACTTCAAACCATTCTCTCCACGTTTTAAGCCGTATTTGTTCAGTAGAGCAACGACTGCTTCCGCCTGACTGACGGTACGAACAAACGGCACCATAACCCAAACATTATCAATGCCCATTTCTTCTCTGACATAACGTAAGGCACGACACTCAAGTTCAAAACACGCTTCGAATTCTTCTGATAAATAACGAGAGGTACCGCGATAACCAATCATCGGATTTTCTTCATCCGGCTCGTAACGCTCTCCACCGATTAAGTTGGCATATTCATTCGATTTAAAATCAGAAAGACGAACAATAACCGGGTTAGGCGCAAACGCAGCACCTAATGTCGCTACGCCTTCGACAATATTCTTCACATAAAAATCAACTGGATCGTCATAAGGCTTAATACGCTTAGCTATCTTGTCTTTTATGCTCTGTTCTTGATCATCGTATTCCAACAATGCTTTTGGATGGATACCGATCTTGTTATTAATAATGAACTCAAGACGAGCAAGACCAACGCCGGCGTTAGGAATAGTAGAAAAAGACATCGCCTTACCTGGATTACCGACATTCATCATCAGTTTTAAAGGCGCAGGTGGCATGTTATCGAGTTCAACACGGTTCACTTCAAAGTCGAGAATACCTTCATAGATTGGCCCCGTTTCGCCTTCGGAACAGGCGACTGTTACGGGGTCGCCATGTTTGATTTTATTCGTTGCATCACCACAACCCACGACTGCGGGTACGCCTAATTCGCGTGCAATGATAGCAGCGTGACAAGTACGGCCACCACGATTAGTGACAATAGCAGAAGCACGTTTCATTACTGGTTCCCAATCTGGATCAGTCATTTCAGTGACGAGTACATCACCTTCTTTTAAGTCATCCATGTCTTCCAGTTTTTCAATAACCTTCGCTGTCCCGGCACCAATCTTTTGGCCAATAGCAGCGCCTTGCGTCAAGATATTGCTTTGTTCATTGAGTTGGTAACGTTCAATAACATTAGCATTGCTACGACTTTGTACTGTTTCTGGTCGGGCTTGTACGATGTAAAGATTATTGTCTTCACCATCAAGTGCCCACTCGATATCCATCGGACGGCCATAATGTTTTTCAATAATGACTGCTTGTCGTGCCAGTTCTTCAAGTTGTTCATCAGTTAAACAAAACATTGAAGATTCATCTTCAGGCACATCGACTACTTTTACTAATTCATCGGAATCATCATCAGAATAAATCATCTTAATCGCTTTGCTACCAACATTACGACTTAATACAGCAGGCTTACCTTGTTCTAACGACTGTTTATTAACGTAGTATTCATCAGGATTTACTGAACCTTGAACTACTGTTTCACCGAGACCATAACTGCCGGTAATGAAAACAGCGCCATCAAAACCAGACTCCGTGTCCAAAGTAAACATGACACCGCTGGCACCAATATCGCTTCGAACCATGCGTTGTAAACCGGCTGACAAAGCGACTTCTTCATGCGCAAAATTTTGGTGAACACGATAAGCAATCGCACGATCATTATATAAAGAAGAAAACACTTCTTTTACTTTTAATAAAACATCGTCAATGCCATTTACGTTAAGAAAGGTTTCTTGTTGACCGGCGAATGACGCATCAGGTAAATCTTCAGCCGTTGCAGAAGAACGTACTGCTATTGATGCATCGCTATTAGCAGACATAGCTTCATAAGCATCAACAATCGATTTTTGCAGTTCGTCTTGAAACGGCGCATCAATGATCCATTGACGAATCTCTTTACCGGCTTTGGTCAATTGATTAACGTTATCAATATCAAGTCCTTCTAGTCTTGATTGAATACGTTCACGCAAATCATTGTGATCGAGAAAGTCCCAGAATGCCTGCGCTGTTGTGGCATAACCATCGGGGACACTGACACCAGCTCCAGCAAGGTTGCTGATCATTTCACCCAATGAGGCATTTTTGCCACCAACTAAACCGACATCGTTCATTCCTAGCTCGCGTAAAGGTTTGATCGATTCATTTGATATGAATTGTTTCATCTAATTTATTCCTGATTACTAATATTAAATATAAAAAACTAAGTTTTGCGCAGTAAACGTTTTTCTTTTACAACGTTCACCGCAATTTCTTCAATCGACATTGCTGACGAATCTATTACGCAGAGATCAGCATTTGCCATGATTTCTTCCGCTTGTTTAATTTCTTGCTGACACTTTTTAAGCGAAGCGTATTCTGACTTCGGTCTGCGTTGTTGACGTATCTTACTCAACTGATCTGCTTTAATAGTTAAACCAACAATTTTATCTAAATGCGGTACTAAAAAGCTGGGGATCTGATTTTCGCCAAGATCATCATCTGTTAAGGGATAGTTAGCCGCCTTAAGAGAAAAGTTTAATGCCAAATATAAACTCGTCGGTGTCTTTGCTGTACGCGAAACACCTAACAAAATCACATCCGCTTTATCATATTGTGTCGTTGCAATGCCATCATCATTCTTCATTGTGAAATCGATAGCATCGATCCTCTTTTTATAATCCTTATCGCTAAATTCTTCGTGCGGTTTACCCATGGTATGGGAAGACTTAATGCCTAACGATGCTTCAAGAGGCTCTATAAATGCATTAAATAAACTGATCACACATGCATTTGTCTGCCCAATAATAGCCTCTAGTTCAGAGTTAACTAGAGTGCTGAAAACTAGGGGAGGCTGGCCCGTTCGTTTTTCTTCATCTTGTATGCGTTCCGCTGTTCTTTTTGCTTTCTCTTCATTAGTAACGAATGGAAATGTTTTATCACTAAATTCAATACTATCAAATTGAGACAAGAGGCTTTCACCTATAGATTCAGCTGTTTTTCCTGTACGGTCAGAAACATAAAATACTGACCGCCTGTTTTTTTCCACACTCATATATCAATTTTTCAAAAGAAAGTCTTTTTTACAGAAATTCCGTGAAATCAACTGTGAAACCATAATCTAAACAGATTCCACGAAATATTTTCCAAGTGTAAGGAAAATTCCGTAATTTC
>JBMZNW010000197.1:0-3703 GCA_049619915.1 Gammaproteobacteria bacterium | reverse complement strand
GGTAGTCAGAAGAATATCCATGCTCATTACGATCTCGGCAATGACATGTTTGAATTGTTTCTTGACCCGACCATGACTTATTCATCAGGAATATTTCTCGAGAAAGATTCAACGATGGAAGAAGCATCGATCGAAAAACTGGATCGCATTTGTAGAAAGTTGGATTTACAACCACATCATCATCTAATTGAAGTGGGTAGTGGCTGGGGAAGTTTTGCCATTCATGCGGCGAAAAATTATGGCTGCCATGTTACAACGACGACCATCTCTACAAAGCAATATTCCTTGGCACAAGAAAGAATTTATGAACATGGCCTTGAAGATAAAATTGAAATCATTCTTTGTGACTATCGTGACTTAAGTGGAGAGTATGACAAACTGGTATCAATCGAAATGATTGAAGCTGTTGGTCATGATTTTCTACCAGAGTATTTTTCAAAATGTGCTTCACTGCTAAAAGATGATGGGCAAATGTTAATTCAAGGCATTACCATGCCTGATCAACGTTATAAGCAATATTTAAAAACGTCAGACTTTATTCAACAGTTTGTTTTTCCGGGTAGTTGTGTTCCTTCACTCACGGCAATGATTGATGCTATTACAGATGCTTCTGATCTGCGTGTAAATCATATCGAAGATATCGGTTTACATTATGCAAAGACACTACGTTGTTGGTTAGAAAAGTTTATAACCAATGAAGAAGCAATTCGTCAACATGGCTATCAAGATGACTTTATCAGACTGTGGGAATACTACCTTTGTTATTGTGAAGCGGGTTTCAAAGAACGTTATACCGGTGTAGTACAACTACTGATGAATAAACCTGGGTATGGTAAACAAACCATCTAAGTCATGAAGTTGCCTTATAACATAATCAATTTTGTTACGTTCCAAGTTGCCTGGTTCGTTACTATTTTCTCAGCCGCAAATGGTTTATATTATTTCGGCATATTGCTTACTGTTATATGGATGCTCATGCATGTTAAGTTTGTTGCAAGTAAGAAGTTGGTCGAATTTAAACTACTGCTTGCTACTATTTTAATTGCATACCCGCTTGAATCGATTCTCGTTGCCAGCAATATGGTCAGTTATCCTGAACAAGCTAATGTTGGTTTTATCATTCCAGTATGGATGATTTGCTTGTGGCTTAATCTGGCGGCAACGATTAATTATTCATTGTCATGGTTAAAGGGACGACTGCTAGTTACTTGTTTGCTTGCAGCCATTGCCGGCCCTGCGGCTTATTACGCAGGTGAGAATATCGGTGCAATCTCTTTAAATGGCACATTGTCATTGTTTGCTATCTCGCTTATGTGGGCAGTTGCCATGCCTTGTTTGTTTTTAATTTCAGCAGTACTTCACGAACATAAATCAATTAATCATTCTGTAGCCAAGGAATTAACGGAGTAGATACTCATGTCTCTTACTACTATTTTTCTTTATGCCTGGGTTGTTAGTGCAGTAATAATGTTTGCACTATGGGCTATTCAAATCAAAACTAATAATGCCGGTACCGTCGATGTTGCCTGGTCTTTCTTAACGCCTTTGGTCGGCTGTTGGTTAATACTGGCAGACGAAGTTAATGCAGGTACAAGAGACTGGATAGTGATTTTTCTAGCCATGTTCTGGGGTGTTCGACTCGGTAGTTATCTCTATAAAAGAGTCATGAATGAAACCGAAGATGGTCGTTATCGATATCTTCGTGAGTATTGCGGTAAACAAGCAAACTTGGTGATGTTCATCTTTTTTCAGATGCAGGCCACCTGGACTATTTTATTTGCCTTACCTTTCTGGTCAGCATCAAGAAACATAAGTCCTGAACTAGGTTTATTAGATGCATTAGGAATTGCTATCTGGCTGGTAGCAATCGTTGGTGAAATCATCAGCGATAATCAATTGCACAAGTTCAGAATGAATAAAGAAAACAAAGGCAAAGTATGTCAGGTCGGTCTTTGGCGTTATTCACGTCATCCAAACTATTTCTTCGAATGGTTACAGTGGTGGGCGTTTGTCTTAATCGGTTATGGCAGTGATTACTGGTGGTTAACCTGGACTGGCTTGATAGTCATGTATGTCTTTATTACTCGTATAACCGGTGTTCCTTATACCGAACAACAGTCTATTCGAAGTCGTGGTGATGCTTATCGGGATTATCAAAAAACAACAAGTATGTTTTTCCCACTTCCGAATAAAAAAGCTGAAGCTAACTAACAAATCTAATAGCTAGAATGTTATGCAAATAAATAAACTATCCAATCCAACAATAACAAAAGTAGTCGGCTATGTTGGGCTATTAATTATGACTGCTTTTGTCATCTACGCCTCTTTGTACGGTGATTTTTTTCAGGAAGTTAACATATTAACGGACATGGCCTGGGGAAAAGTTTCCTTGGTTGACCTGTATATTGGCTTAATCATCTTTAGCATCTGGGTCTACTGGCGAGAAAGTAATAAACAAACAGGTCTGGCCTGGAGTATTGCCATTCTGCTATTGGGCAACATGATTACATGTTTATATCTTATTAGGATAGCGTATCAAGCCGAAGGTAGTTTATCTGGGGCGTTATTAAAAGACAGCAAACAGGAAGTTCAAGATGTTAAGTAAGCTTTTATTATTTTTAATATCTAGCTTGATGGTAACGTCGGTGCTTGCTGAAGATGCTCCGAGTCGAATCGGTTACGCCTTTGATAAGAAAACTGATGAACTTGTCTATACAGAAAGTCACTATGAAAATATTTCTGCTGGTCTGGTAGAAAAGTCAGAGGTTATCTATAAAGATCCTTCAAGTAATATCATTGCAAAAAAAACGGCCAACTTTGCAGTTGACCCATTCATGCCAGAATTTTCTCTTGTTAATAACAAAACTGGACATCGTGAACAAACAGAATACATAGAAAAAAAATCCCAGGAAAAGAAATATAAAGTATTGTTTACAAAAACATCTAAAGGCCCGGTAAAAGATAAGACTTTAGCATTACCTGAAAAAGGCATTAGCGATGCAGGATTTGATAACTTTATCGTTGAACACTGGGATGAATTAAAAGCCGGTGAAGTTTTAATCAGAGAGTTTCTGATTCCGAGTCAGATGGATTTTATCAAATTCAAAATATATCAAGACTCAATAACAGAAATAGACAATGAAAAACTACGCGTTATTAATATTGAACCAAAGAGTTTTTTGATACGTGCTTTTGCTGGTACCACGAAGTTATATTATTCGGAGAATAAACCTGAGCTAAAACGCTTTGATGGTGTATCGAATATGCGTGACGCTAATGGAGATAACTATAAGGTAGTTATCAAGTATGAAAACCAGATTCAACTAGTCACAAATTAAAATAACTTGTATCCAGATTATCTGTGTTAACAAAATATTTCATTCTTCTATCTTAAGGTTACTGTGACTTTGAGCATTGGTTGCATTTTTTTAGTTTTTGGAGTATAAAAATAGTGCTCTTGGTAGGAGCCTGCCGCTCGTCGTTGCGAAGCTTTTGAAGTACTACTTTCCTTAAATTTATTTGCTCAATATTTTTATTCGGGCTTTTTGAGTGGTTGACGAGCGACGCTTTTGACAAGCCGGGAGAATAGAAATGTTAAATGAAAACATTCAGCCATTGACAATTGGTGGCATTAAGCGTCTCGCTAAACAGATCAAAAAAGCGAATGGCGTTCCTTATCATGAGGCTTTGAATCTTGCTGCAC
>JBMZNW010000196.1:275-3752 GCA_049619915.1 Gammaproteobacteria bacterium | reverse complement strand
ATTGCTTTCATCTATTCTGCGCCATGCACCGGCTTTTCTTAGTATATGCTCAGAAGCACGCGTGATTGCAAAGACACGCGCATCAACTTTTTTTAATGAATTAAGTTGCCGAACACTGGCATCGAGTAACACAACTTTAACACCTGCTTGGCCTAATAAAGCAGCGAAGGTGCCACCAATAATACCGCCACCAACAACGACAACATCTGCATCAAAATTTTCTGAAGCACCTGCCATTATTATTGCCCTCTAACCAGTCGAGGTTGTATTCCTGCCAAACCCATTGTCGTTTGCATAAACGATTTTTTTAATTCAGGAATAACATCAAGCAATAACATCGCTGCATTTCTGGCTGAACTTAATACTGGGTATTCATTATAAAAAACACCGGCCAGTTTATTCGAGAGTTGCATAATACGTTTTTGGTCTTTCTGTCGAAGTGCAATATAGTTTTCAAGAATAGTGATATCACTAATATCATAGCCTTTGTTTAAACCAGCAAAGACACACTCAGCTAAACCAGCGACATCACGCAAACCTAAATTAAAACCTTGCGCTGCATTTGGATGAATGCTGTGTGCTGCGTTACCTAATAAAATCAATTGTTGTTGATATTGTTCTAATGCTTCTATAAAAAATAAAGGATAGGAACGGCGTTGACCTACTTGTTCAATACAACCAAGACGGCGACCAAATTCATTTTCAACCTCTTTTATAAACAATTCATTCGGCATGGCTAAATAATGTTCAGCATCATTTCGATTCACAGTAAACACAAGCACGGAACGATTTTTATCTATAGGTAATAAAGCAACTGGGCCGTGCGGAGTAAAACGTTCAAACGCCGTGGTATTGTTTGGTTTTTGTGTCGTGACATTCGCAACAATGGCTGTCTGCTTAAAGTCTTTTTCTTTCGTATTGATTCCTGCTAAACGTCGAACCAGTGAACGACTGCCATCTGCACCAACTAATAAACCAGCCGTAATGGTTCTTGTTTCTCCTGATGCCGTAATTTCCAGTTCCATCATTTCATTATTTCTTTTGAAATGTTTTAACTCTGCCGGACAAATAAGTTCTACATTTTCAAAACTCGCCATTTGCTTATGCAAAACTTGGCCAAGCACACGCGCAACAACAACATTACCCAGTTCATTTTGATCAACTTCATCAGCACTCAGATGGGTAAAACCAAAACGACCTTGTTCAGAAACATGTATTTTTTTTATCGGTGTTGCATAAGCCTGAACCTGCTGCCAAACATTAATTTGTTCAAGTATGCGTTTGGAAGAAGCCGATAAAGTTAAACCTCTATCATCATAACTCGGTTGTTGATCGTTACTTAAAGTAACAGATTCAATAATGGCAATGCGTAAATTAGAAGTCGCTGTTGATGACAGCGCACAGGCAAGACTTGCGCCGACCATGCCAGCACCGATGATGACAACATCATAATCAGGCGACATGCATCAACGCCTCTATTTCATCCGCACTCTTTGGTACATCTTTAGTCAATACTTCATAACCATCTTTAGTCACCAGAACATCGTCTTCAATTCTGATACCGATGCTCCACCATTTTTTTGCCAAGCCTTTTGTTTCAGCAGGCATATATAGCCCAGGTTCAATGGTTAACACCATGCCCGGTTCAAGCATGCGCCATTCATTATCAACTTTATAATCACCAACATCGTGCACATCCATGCCAAGCCAGTGTCCGGTACGGTGCATATAGTATTTGGTATACACTTGATCCTTGATTAATTCATCAACATCACCTTTTAATATACCTAACTCAATCATGCCTTCAGTTAAAACTCTGACAGCAGCATCGTGCGGGTCATTCCAATGATTACCGGGCTGAACTTGTTCTATCGCAGCTATCTGTGCTTTTAACACCAAGTCATAAGCTTGTCTTTGTGCTTTGGAGAATTTACCGTTTGCTGGAAAGGTGCGGGTAATGTCGCTGGCATAACCATGATATTCCGCACCCGCATCAATTAATAATAAATCACCATCGGCTATCTCATCTTGGTTCTCGGTGTAATGTAAGATACAACCGTTCTCTCCTGAACCAACGATGGAAGGGTATGCCGCAGCACGCGAACCATTTAGCATAAACTCATGCAGCAGTTCAGCTTCAAGTTGGTATTCATACATGCCCGGTTTGCAATGAGAAATAACGCGCTTGTGTGCAGCAGCAGATATTTTTGCTGCTTTTTTCATTAATTTAATTTCATGACGACTTTTATACAGCCGCATATCATGAAGAAAATGATTCAGAGAAATAAATTCATCCGGCGCGACAACACCTGTGCGCGCTTTATCTCTTATCTGATTAACCCAACCGAGCACTCGTTGATCAAAATTTTGATCGTGTCCCATATTATAAAAAACACGTTCATGACCTTCGATAAGACCCGGCAGAATGTCATCCATATCTTCAATAGGAAACGCATCATCTGCACCGTATGTTTTTAATGCGCCTTCAAGTCCGGCACGTCGCCCATGCCAAGTTTCCATTTCGATATCTTTCTCGCGACAAAATAAAATAAATTCGCCGTCTGCCCGATCAGGAATGAGTACCGCCACCGCTTCCGGCTCTGGATAACCGGTTAAATAGAAAAAGTCGCTGTCCGGACGAAAAGGAAACTCAACATCACGATTACGAATATACACCGATGCCGTTGGAAGAATGGCGATACTATCTGAGCCAATCATATCCATCAGCTTTTTACGTCGTGCCTGACATTCTTTTTTATTGATCAATGCAGAACCTCGGGTCTTTCATCACTATTAATATCAATCTGGTGCCACTCCTGATGCAGCATAATGGTACCGACACGGATATATTCAATAATTTCAAATAATGCCGCTTCTGATTCTTCGCTGTCATCCATTTCCGTTTCCATTCTTGAAATAGAAACAATATCTTTTACAAATTCATCGCAATCCGGATTCATTTTTTCTTTTTCAGCCATACCGCCGATTCCTAAGCCACTAACAAAACCGGCACACCATTCCGCCAAAGCGCTGGCTCGTTCACTAATTGCCGCCGCATCTTCCGGCAAGAGTAAATCGAAAGAAATTTCTTCCGACAAAATCTCAATTTTGACCTGATCGGCTATTTTTTGAAGAATCATCAAACAATCATCAACAAACACCGACTCACCTATACCCGCCAACAAGTGTTCTTGCCAGGATTCCAGCGTAAGACTGTTACTGGAGCAGAATTGACCACATAAAAAGCCATGACATTCAGACGCACGCATGCCGGCATGCACAGCACCTAATTCTGCATTAACTTCGTCGTATTCAATTTCCATGCTCATTCTCTATTTGGGGTTCTACTAACTCGTTGTTTTTGGGCACAATAATAACAGGAAGTGGCACTTGGCATCTTCTATTTGTGATCACCTGTTGACCAGTGTATTCAGGCACTTTATATTGATGATTGTATGATAAATCAACAACAAAGCT
>JBMZNW010000196.1:0-265 GCA_049619915.1 Gammaproteobacteria bacterium | reverse complement strand
TAATAATAACGAAAATACGGATCTAGGGGCACTCGAATCTCGAGTCGATGAGCTGATCAGTACAGTAAACCAACTGAAAAGTGAAAACTCTGCACTAAGAAACCAACAAGAAAGTCTGGTTAGTGAACGAGCGATTCTCATCGAAAAAACCGAGCAAGCCAGAACACGAATCGAATCAATGATTTCTCGTCTACGAGCTATGGAAACGCGTGCATGAGCAAAAACACCTCGCCGATAAAAGTCACCATCCTCGAAAAAGAATATT
>JBMZNW010000195.1:0-3752 GCA_049619915.1 Gammaproteobacteria bacterium | reverse complement strand
GAAGGGATTAAATCATTTGATGAGTTAATTGAGAAACATGGTACAGGGACAGGTTGTGATGTGTGTAAACCTGCTGTCGCGTCTATTCTTGCTTCATGCTGGAACGAATATATTCTCAAGAATGAACATGCTTCTTTACTCGATACGAATGATCACTTTCTTGCCAATATGCAAAAGAATGGTACGTATTCAATTGTGCCTCGTGTTGCTGGTGGCGAAATAACACCAGAGAAACTCATTGTTATTGGTGAAGTCGCAAAGAAATATAACTTGTATACCAAGATAACCGGTGGTCAACGTATCGATTTATTCGGTGCACGTGTTGATCAACTACCAGAAATTTGGAAAGAGTTAATCGATGCTGGCTTTGAATCAGGACATGCTTATGCAAAGTCTTTACGTACTGTTAAGTCTTGCGTCGGTAGCACCTGGTGTCGCTTTGGTGTGCAAGACAGCGTCAAGATGGCGATAGATTTAGAGAATCGTTATAAAGGTTTACGTGCACCACATAAAATTAAAATGGCAGTTTCCGGTTGTACACGCGAATGTGCTGAAGCACAAAGCAAAGACGTGGGTGTTATCGCAACGGAAAAAGGTTGGAACCTCTATGTTTGTGGTAACGGCGGTATGAAACCGCGTCATGCAGATTTATTTGCATCAGACTTGGATGATGAAACATTAATTAAATACATTGATCGTTTTTATATGTTCTATATTCGCACGGCGGATAAATTACAACGTACTTCAACTTGGATGGATAACATGGAAGGCGGTCTCGAATACTTACAGGATGTCATTATTAATGATCGCTTAGGTATAGCAGAAGAACTGGAAAAGGAAATGGGCCATATTATTTATACCTACCAATGTGAATGGAAAACGACGATTGAAGATGATGACAAGATGAAACGTTTTCGACACTTTATCAATAGTGATGAAACTGACAATAAAGTCGTCTTTGTGCAGGAACGCGATCAGATCAGACCTGCAACAAAAGAAGAAGAAAAAGAATACGCTGAGTCAGCATAAATTATTTATCACCATACATTCAGGAATGCCTTAATGAACGAAGCAAAAAATATTATCGATAATAACTGGGTCAGTGTTTGTAATGAAACTGACTTGATTAGTAATGTCGGTGTATGCGCCCTATTGGGAGAGAAGCAGGTTGCCATATTTAAATTAAGTAATGGCGATATTTATGCGATTGATAATTACGATCCCTTTAGTAATGCAAATGTATTATCACGCGGTATTTGCGGCGATTTAAAAAACCAACCGGTTGTTGCTTCACCGATTTATAAACAACATTTTAATTTGACTAATGGGCAATGCCTTGAAGATGAGTCGGTCAGTATTCCTGTTTATCAGATCAGGGTAATAGATGGCATGGTAGAAATATCGGAATAATTTATCCTATGTCTGAAAGTCAAAAGTTAATCGTAATAGGAAATGGCATGGCAGCAGTCCGTTTTCTTGAGAATATGTTGAAGCAGGACACTTGTCCGTATGACATAACGGTTTTCGGTAGTGAATCACACGGTGGTTATAACCGTATTTTATTATCACCGTTATTATCAGGCGAACAAACACTAGAAGATATCATTACCCATCCTTATCAATGGTATGAAGAAAATAAAATAACATTAATTTCAGGCAAATCAATTATTGCTATCGATCGTGAAAATAAACACATCACCGATAATGATAATAATCAATACAGTTATGACAAATTAGTCATAGCCACCGGTTCAAATCCATTTGTGCCACCTATTCCCGGGCACGATTTAGAAAATGTTTATACCTATCGAACGATAGAAGACGTCGATAACATGATGGCAATTAGCGATAAGAAATCAAACGCAGTTGTTATTGGCGGCGGTTTACTTGGACTTGAAGTCGCTTATGGTTTAAATACGCGCGGCATGGATGTGACTGTTTTACACCTCTCTCCAGTATTAATGGAAAATCAACTTGATGAAATAGCATCGAATAAGTTGATTGATTCTCTACAGGAAAAAGGCATCAAGATTATTACCGAAGCCAATACCAAGTCTATTAATGGAACAGCAAGTGTTGAATCAATCGAACTCAATGATGGCACGATAATTCCTGCTGATCTCGTTGTGATTGCTGTTGGTATTCGACCCAATATCAGTCTTGCGCAGGCTTCAACACTGGATTGTGAACGCGGTATTTTAGTCAATGATTATTTACAAACTTCTGATCCGAATATTTATTCGATAGGTGAATGTGCGCAGCATAATGGTATTACCTATGGTTTAGTCGCACCGTTGTATGAGCAAGCAGAAATTTGTGCAAATGTATTGTGTGGCAATAGTAATGAAACTTATCAAGGTTCGATTACTGCAACCGGATTAAAAGTAACCGGAGTCAGTCTTTTTTCTGCCGGACAATTTCGGGAAGATGATGACTGTAAACTTGTTAAGTTAATTGATGATAAGAATGGTGTCTATCGTAAGTTAGTCGTCAAAGATAATAAACTTATCGGTGCATTACTTTATGGCGATATCAATGGCTCGCTTTGGTATCAGGAGTTAATTCAATCAAAGCAAGATATAACACCTCATAAAGACTACATTATGTTTGGCCCCGACTATATCCCGGAAACCAATTCCGAAGAAACAACATCAGAAGCGGCATAATTATGTTATTAGCTGACTCTAAAGAAACAAATAAAATAAAAACAACCTGCCCTTATTGCGGTGTCGGTTGTGGCGTCATTACCAAAAAAACAGTAACAGGTGGCGTTAGTGTCGAGGGTGATAAAAAACACCCCGCTAACTTTGGTCGTTTATGTTCAAAAGGCTCAGCATTAGGCGAAACAGTCAGCGATGAACATCGTTTATTACATGCCTATATAAAAGATAAGCAAGTTGATTTAGATGATGCGTTGGATAAAGTTGCAAAAGGGTTTAATGATGTCATCGAGCAACATGGTGCAGACTCCGTTGCTTTCTATGTTTCTGGTCAGCTTCTGACGGAAGATTACTACGTCGCCAATAAATTAATGAAAGGCTATATCGGTAGCGCCAATATCGATACGAACTCAAGATTATGCATGTCTTCCGCGGTTGCCGGGCACAAGCGCGCATTTGGTAATGATTCAGTCGGCTTATGTTATGACGATCTGGAGCAGGCAGAAGCGATTATTGTCATTGGTTCAAATATCGCATGGTGTCATCCGGTTTTATTTCAACGTATTGAAAAAGTAAGACAGGAAAGAGAATTAAAATTACTTATTGTTGATCCGCGTCGTACAAATTCCTGTGATAGTGCAGATGAACATCTCGCCATAAAACCCGGCACAGATGCGATTCTTTATAATGGCTTATTAAGCTATTTAGCTGAAAATAATTATTTAGATAAAGATTATATCAATGCAAATACTAACGGTTTTGATGATGCATTATTAACGGCGCAACAGACGGCACCTGATATTAAAACAGTTGCTGAACTTTGCGAAATAGATGAACAACTTGTCTTAACATTTTATAAATTATTTACTGAAACTGAAAAAGTCATCAGTTTCTTTTCAATGGGCATCAATCAATCTTCCAGTGGTGTTGATAAGGTCAATAGTATTATCAATGCACACCTTGCTTCAGGGAAGATTGGCAAAATCGGTACAGGTGCGTTTTCTATTACCGGACAACCGAATGCAATGGGTGGGCGTGAAGTTGGCGGTCTTGCGACTACGCTCGCGGCGCACATGGACTTTTCAGAAGAAG
>JBMZNW010000194.1:0-3757 GCA_049619915.1 Gammaproteobacteria bacterium | reverse complement strand
CATCCTTACCCAGACCGGCTCCCATTATGGCTGACGTAGGCTTTAGCATTTCCGGCATACCCGGGCCGCCTTTTGGTCCTTCGTAACGAATAATAATGACACTGCCTTTTTCGATTTTGTTTTCTTCCAACGCTTTAATCATGTCTTCTTCTGAATCAAATACACAAGCAGGGCCGGAGAAAGTTAAACCTTCTTTACCGGTAATCTTGGCAACAGAACCTTCTGGTGCGAAGTTACCTTTTAGAATTCGGATATGACCTGAATCTTTAATGGGCTTATCTAGCGGTGTAATAATATCCTGACCTTCTTGTAAAGCAGGAACATCAGCTAGGTTCTCTTTTATTGTTTTGCCGGTAACTGTTAAACAATCGCCATTGATTAAGCCTTTTTCCAATAAATATTTCATTATCGCTGGTACACCACCAATGTTATGCAAATCTTCCATGACATATTTGCCACTGGGTTTTAAGTCGGCAATAAAAGGGATACGGTCGCTAACAGCCTGAAAATCATCAATGCTTAAATCAACATCAACAGCGCGTGCCATAGCGATTAAATGCAATACGGCATTGGTCGAACCGCCAAGTGCAATAATAATGACCATGGCATTTTCGAAGGCCTCGCGTGTCATGATATCGCGAGGCTTAATATCTTTTTCAAGCAAGTTTTTAATGGCTTCACCTGCTCTTAAACATTCTTCTTCTTTCTCTGGATCGACTGCTGGCGTACAGGAAGAATAGGGCAGTGACATGCCCAGCGCTTCGATTGCAGAGGCCATGGTGTTGGCAGTATACATACCACCACAGGCGCCTGGACCGGGACAGGATTTCTTTACGACCTCCATGCGTTCATCATCATCAATACTGCCTGCGATATATTCACCATAAGCCTGGAAGGCAGAGATGATGTCGAGCTTTTCTTCTTTATGATGTCCGGGTTTAATCGTGCCACCATAAATCATAATCGACGGCCTATTTAGACGTCCCATTGCCATGACACAGCCGGGCATATTTTTATCGCAACCTGGAATAGAGATATTGGCGTCATACCATTGTGCTGACATAACAGTTTCGATTGAATCGGCGATAATATCGCGTGACTGTAATGAATAACTCATGCCATCCGTGCCATTGGAAATACCATCACTAACACCAATCGTGTTAAAGCGCATGGCAACGAGTCCTGCTTTGCTAACGCCTTCTTTGACTTTGGCTGCCAGATCATTCAAATGCATATTACAGGTATTACCTTCATACCAGACGCTGGAAATGCCGACTTGTGCTTTATCCATATCGGCTTCTGTCATGCCTGTGCCATAAAGCATAGCCTGGGAAGCGCCCTGAGATTTTTGCTGGGTGATGATCGACGAGTATTTATTCAGTTTATTAGCCATAATTTAAATTACATTTCAGTCAGTTAGCAAAGGTGCGATAGAATACATTAGGCCAGTAGCCATATAAAGTATAAATAAGATAATAACATGAGAAAAACCCCTGAATTTGAAGACTGTTTTGCTGAATTAATTCGCTTGCCTTCTGTTAGCAGTATCGATCCAGCACATGATCAAAGTAATCGCCAGATTATTGATACGCTGGCGAATTATTTTGATGCGCTCGGTTTTGATTGCGAGATTATGTCTGTCAGTAATAGTCCTGAAAAATGTAATCTGATTGCAAAGCGTGGAGAAAATAAAAGTGGTGATAATGCCGGTTTAGTCTTGTCTGGCCATACCGATACCGTACCTTACGATTTAAATGGCTGGGATACCGATCCATTTACCTTAACGAAAAAAGAGGAATGTTATTACGGTTTAGGTACAGCGGATATGAAAAGCTTTTTTCCAATTATATTGGAAACCCTCGAAAGATTGGCTGATACAAAGTTTTCTGCACCTATTACTGTTGTTGCAACAGCGGACGAAGAAAGCACGATGTCGGGTGCAAGACTGATACAACAAAACAACAAAGTCTCCGGGCGTTATTGCATTATTGGTGAACCAACTGGCTTAAAACCGATCCATTCACATAAAGGCATTATCATCGAAACGATTCATATAGAAGGGCGTTCGGGTCATTCCAGCGATCCGACTTTAGGTAATAGCGCACTTGAAGGTATGCATGATGTGATGACTGCTTTACGAGAATGGCGCGAAGAATTACAAGCTGAGTACAGGAATGAAGGTTTCAAATTACCTGTGCCAACAATGAACTTTGGCAGAATACACGGTGGTGATAGCCCTAATCGTATTTGTGCTAACTGTGAATTATCGCTGGATTTAAGAATGTTACCGGGCATGAAGTTAGAAGAGTTGAGTGAACAATTAAAAAACAGAGTGAAGCAAACATTAGCTTCAAGTGGACTTAAGGTGGAGTTTAATAATTTATTTAATGGCATTCCTCCAATGCAGACATCAAAGGACAGTGAGATAATTTCTTTAAGTGAAGTACTGACTAAGCATCATTCCGAATGTGTTGCTTTTGGAACGGAAGGACCTTTTTATAATGATATGGGCATAGAAACCGTTATTCTTGGTCCCGGTGATATTGATGTTGCTCATCAACCAAACGAATATTTGCAAATAGACAGAATTGAACCAATGATTAATATCCTGTCAAAAATGTTACTGCATTTTTGTAAGGGATAGAAACGTTCTTTAGCTTTAACAGAAATTATAATGATCAACTATTTATCATGATTAGAACAACAATCATTTTAGTTTTACTGTTAATTCCGGTTTTTTCTGCTTATAGCGATCCAAAGTTAAATTTTCCACCAGAAGTCCAACTCGGCGATACGACTCTTAAGAAAAAAGGTGAAGGAATAAGAAAAGCGGGTTGGTTAGGAATTAAAGTTTATTCTGCTGCTTTATATTCAAATGAAGATATCGTAGCGCTTAAAAATGATGGCGCTGTCATATTGCTTGAATATATTTACAAAGAGATTGTTAAAAGCGATATGCAAAGAGGATGGAAAAAATCTATTGATGATAACTGCAAACAAAATTGCACGGACATATCTGAAGAAATTAATGAGTTTTACAATAGCCAATCCACAATAAAATCGGGCGATAAAATTAAATATGAGTTCACGGTAGACTCATGCAATGTTCTAAAAAATAATAACCCGACTTTTAAATGTAAATCAGAAAAGTTTAGCAAGCTTCTGCTGTCGACATTTATAGGAAGCCATCCGCCGACGAAAGCATTAAAGAAAAGTCTTTTAGGAAAGTAAACGACAAAAATTCTTCCATATTAGATCAGGGTCAAAATCATTTATCATACGAACTGATCGATGCCCATTATTAAATCGTAGAAAACCTCTGTTGTTTAAGCGTGTATTTACTTGCTGAATTTTAAAATCAGCCGGGTTTATTAAATACATGGCGGCGACTAAATCCCAAATAGGAAACCAATTACGCGCTTTAACAATTCTATTTCTTATTAACCAACGACGACTATAAGTGCCTAAAAATTTTCCTAACTCGAAGTCATTTAACTCAGCGAGTTTTTTTGAGTTGAATCTTAATCTTTTCGCCTGATTTAACGGAACAATGGTAATTGGAACATCCGACTGAAATACTTTTATCCAGGATTTTTTATCTTTGCATAAATTAAATTCCATCGGCCAGATGGGTTCGAGAAAACCTTTTGATGTGCTGTTACCTCCAACAATAATCACTTCTGAAAATTGAGCACCATTATCCAAGGCATTTGCTATGTTCGTCATTGGCCCTAATGCGAGTATTTTAGCGCCGGGA
>JBMZNW010000193.1:231-3793 GCA_049619915.1 Gammaproteobacteria bacterium | reverse complement strand
GAATGAAGATATTCCAAGCGCCTCTATAGTTTGAGAACTAGATAATTTAAAAACTGATTTTAAAGCAGAGCTACAGTATCCAATACTGCTTCAAAATAGCTGCTACCATATAAATCATATTCTTCTTCATCCATAACAGCAGTATGGCCTACAGAATAAGATGATTTTAATAAACCCAATCCATCTTTACCGCCATCTGCCATTAATAAAGTCATTGACGATCTGTTTTTGCCTATAACCTGATCATAAGGCCCCCATAACTTAGGCCCTGTAAACGCAGCACCTGACAAGACATCAACGACAGTTGAACCTTTACCTGCTGCAAAACCGAGCGCTTCGAAATTTTCACCTTCAAAATAGTAAAAGGTCTTACCGTTTTCGTAGGTATGTTTATACATATTAATAAAGCTACCAACATAAGATGGCGGCATTGTTATTTTTCGGGTACTTACGCGTTTTTTAACGCCTAATTCCTTGGTTTTGGCGGCAATCTTAAGAATGGATTCTGATTCTCCGTATGGCTTGGTAATAAAGCGGTCTGCACCTTCTTTAGTATAAGCACGGTCATTTCGGCTACGTTCACCAGTTACTTCGATATCAGCCAGATCATCAACATTAGCATCCGTTGCTTCTTCATCAGCAAATACAACAAACGTAATACTTGATAACAATAAGGCTACGCCTGTAATAAAGAACAATGAGAGGGTTTTCTTGGAGGAACGTTCTTGCTCAGATGAACCTGCATTTAGTACTTTATAATTAATATTTCCTCTATCTGAAGAGGAAAAACCCTTATTTTTCAACATATTAATACCCTCAAATCCAGAGATTATTCAAACATCCGTACAAGCTAATTTTAGAATAATAATTATTGTAAATAAAATATTAGTTACAGGCTTATTCTAAAATAGTTACATTTAGTTTTATCGAACCTTTTGCTTTCTAACTTTAGCAGTTAATGACTCAAACGGGCGGTTTTGTACCTAAAAAATCACTTTAAATTATCTTTTTCCGCTCTTTTTTCCCTGACACGATTTACAGCAGCAGCAATTACATCTTTCTTTTTCTTTAACTCATCATCCTTATTATTGACTACTTTTTTCTGTCGGCGTTTCGTTTTTTCTTCTTCCTGTTTTGCCTTTCGAGCCAGCTTATTTAGATAACGCTTTTTATTCTGTTTAGCTTCAAGCCGCTTATGCTGCTGTTGTCTAATTACGCTTTTTGCCTCGCGAAATTCCTGCATCAATTGAATATGATTCGCACAAACATAATTGCAACAACCACATTCAATACACTGAAACAATCCAGAATCAATTAGCGCATTTTCATTTTTTTCTACTATATGTTCGTGCAGTTCATGTGGCTTTAAATTAACTGGACAAACTTCTTCGCAATCATGACATGTAACATCCGTTTCTTCTTTAATATCGGAAACCTGCATGTTAGAAAAAGCGAATAAACAATTTATTGCTTTAGTCAAAGGCACCCAATCATCATCCAGTTTTACCCCTGTCATCGGACCACCCCAAACAAGAAACTCAAATTGTTCAGTATAGCCATCGCATTGTTCAATTATTTCGTTGATTGGCGTACCTAATATCACTTCAAGATTGCATGGCTGTTTTATGCCTGATCCGTTAACAGTCACTATTCGACTCGTTAATGGTTCTGCATCAATAATTGCTTTTTTAACAGCATAAGCAGTACTGATATTTTCAATCATAATTCCTGCATCAACAGATGAGGCTTCGAAAGAGAGTTGCTGCCCGGTAATCGACTTGATTAATTGTGTTTGTTCGTTAGCAGGATAAAGACTGGAAATTAATTTTAGTTCGATCGCGACATCAGCGTTTGTTTTTTCTGATAATGCTTTTTTTATAATTTCTATTATTTCTGTTTTATCTTCTTCTACGGTAATAACACAAGCATCAACTTGTAAAGCATAAACGAGTATTTCAATGCCTTTAATAACGTCATCGATATAAGCTCTAATGATTGCTTCATGACAACTAATATAAGGTTCGGTTTCTGCTGCATTGATAATTAATAAACTTATATCTTCTGATAAACCAGAATTTATATTTATTAAAGCAGAACGATCTATAACACCTGCTTTAATAATTCTTTTACTTACTTCTGTTGGTGTCAGTTTATTGTAATCATCAACTTGTTCTCTACTATTGCACCATTTATCTTCGCCATCTGTTTCAATAACAATACATTTTGATGGCTTTTTAGTTGATGTTCCCTCTGAAGTTTTTACTAAAGTAACTTCGTTAATATCTTTAACTTTACCTGATGTGCTGGCATACACTGGAGCACTGATTTCATCATCTGCCTTTGCAATTACCTGACCTTTAAATACCGTATCGCCAATACTAACGATAGGTTTTGCAACAGAACCTTCATATTCAGATAATGGCAATATGACTAATTGCGGTAATTTAGCTCGCGCTAATGGTTTTTCAAGCGATGCTGCTCGGTTATCCGCCAGCTTTATGCCGCCAGTCAAAGGAAGTGGGGTTTGTAATACGTTTACCATTAAGAAAATTTATTATGCTAAAGTTGCTACGTTTTGGTTTTACTGTATTTGTAAAACATTAAACATACCATACACCATTGGTCATCATGCAATCCATCGAATCCAGTGCCATATGTATCACTAGCCCAATACCTATATAGCGCAATGGCGTAATAAAACAAAACACACAATAAATAGCTATTGGGATTAATTCATGTAAGGGATGGAAACCGATACTACAACGGTTGGGGTCATAGATAGGGTTCGCAAGCAAATGGTCAACATCAACGATCATTGTCGAAACCATGATAAAAAAAGGAATTTTCCATTTAGTTTTGAAAAATAATAAGGCGATAATGAATGGAACAATAAAGTGTAGAGAAAGATGAAAAATAACAATGCCTTTTATTTTTTCTAATGTTTAAACTCTGCATTTTTCAAAAAATGTTTTGTTTGTTCGATTGCTATTTTATTTTTCATGATAAAAGGATGTGTTGCTTCAATAACAAGAAAATCTTTCATGCCTTCCAGTTTGGCGCTCTCAACAGAAACCTTGCCATCATCATCACCTTCGATCATCGTCGATAAAATAAAATTAATCGTTTTATTCCCGGTAATAATGCCAAGTTCAAATTCCGGTTTTCCTAAACTGTTTGGCAGACTGTCATTTCTCGTACTTAACTGTAAACCAGCAGGGCCATTAATCGCTTTAAATAACCATAAGCCTCCCAAAGTATCAACCACTTCGCTGCCTTTATTCGGCGGACTCAACATCACAACCCGGTTTATTTTAAACGGCAACGTTTGTGTCGCCATGTATCGAACAATAATGCCGCCCATAGAATGCGTAACGAAATTAACCTGTTTATATTTTTCTTCTATACATCGTTGAATTTCTGGCATGACAAATTTTTCAACTAAGGCTTCAACAGGGTACTTAGTAGAAGGATAAGAGATATTGCAGGTTTCATAACCTTGTTCCTGTAAGCTTTTATCCATTTTGTTAAATGATGCATCACTGCGGGCAAGGCCATGTAGCAT
>JBMZNW010000193.1:0-221 GCA_049619915.1 Gammaproteobacteria bacterium | reverse complement strand
TTGCAAAAGAAGAATTAATACTCATTATGCTAATAATGATAAACGCTAAACTGTATTTTTTTGTCAACACACAAACCTTAAGGCAATTCCGTTAATACTTGTTGCAGAGGTTTACGCGCTGTTTGCGGTACATCAGCAGCATAACCATACCAAACGATTCCCATGATATTTTCTAAATCCTTATTTACCCAAACCAGATCATAGAAACGTTCATCGCGCGT
>JBMZNW010000192.1:0-3804 GCA_049619915.1 Gammaproteobacteria bacterium | reverse complement strand
TACGTACCCGCCTTTCTTGAGGTTTTTGAAAAACTTAATCGGGATTTAAATGCATTTTATTCTTATTCGAATTCTTTGAGCAACTGTAAACAATTGAAAAGAAGAGACATTTTAAAAAGAAGAAGCATTGAATTTGAGTGTTAAAAGTTGTTACAATCCGACGACAAACTAAGGGAAACTCATCTATAATGGATATCAAAGATTGTATATTAGATCACATTAATTTCATTGAGTAGCCAATATACTAGCAATCACTTTTGTTCGGATAAGACTAATTAAACATGTTAAATAAATTCTTTGCTAAACCTATCGAAATGACGATTGGTGAACAAACGTTAAAATTTTCATCGCTGGCGGATTTTGAATTTGCGCTATCTGGAAGAACTTGTGTTCCGTCAAAGAAAATTACTAGCATGGTTAAATTTTCCATTGATGAATTAAAAAAAGAAGCGAAAACAATTAAGGAAATAGAAAAGAAGTTTGTATCGCTTCTTTCCAAATCGATTGAAGAACCAGACAGTATAAACCGCGCCTTACGCGAGATGGATAACCAAGTTTTTTCTCAGGATAACGGTTGGCGAACTATTATTTCTGCACTGCATGGAGGAGGCGATGATTTAAATGAATTTCGCCGAGTCGCGCTCGTCAAATATATGCAATATTTGTCTTCCAGACAGGAAATTATTAAATACCTCTATTCCGAGAAAAAGAAACATACTCAGCCTGGTTCTGGCTCAGCTACAGAAATCGCCGGGGAATTTAAAGATACCTTAATGCTTGAAAACACTGTTTTCGAACCAGTCGGTGATGGCACCGTGACAAGCCAGTTAGAAAAAATGCCCAAAGGTGAGAATGTTACTGTGAAGCTAAAACCGGATGACGAAATGGTAGTTTTAATTTCCAAACATCCATGCAAAATTATCTGCGAAGATGGAGACTCCTGTAAATTTATAGATGAAGCGGGTAGAAGCTACAAATTAAAAGTCGGTAAGAATGTCATTGGTCGTGATAGTAAAAGCGATATCATGCTTGACCCAAGTTTACGCGATGTATCACGTATGCATTTGCTTATCGAACTGGATGATTCTAATATCATCTATATGACAGACCTTTCTGCTCACGGCACTTATATTTTGCGTAAATACCTAGAAAGTCATAGTTTTCAATTTTAATTTCCGCCGCCGAAGATTCCTTTTATCTTACCCATTAAGCTCGGATTTTCCTGACGTCTTTTAGCGGCGGCATTAGCCCGTGCTTGATCGGCTTTACTCAATGGCTTTTTCTCCCCACCTGAACCATTCGTTTTTTTTCCTTGTAACAGCTTTTTTATTCTTACAGCAGCATTCGGACCGACCTTCTTTTTTACTTTGTTGATAAGGTATTCATCATCGTAATCTTTAGCTCGTAAATCGGCAATAACCTCTTTAACCAATGCATCTTCTTTATCTTTCCGTAAGGCAGTGTAGAGTGTCTCGAGCAAACTTTCTGACCACATTGTTTTAATTTCAGTCCCGTCATCATCACTACTCATCGTTTCTGCTCCATCATAAAACATTTAGATTTTTCTTTATTATCAATCGACTTCAATAAAATAACAATTTATTGAGATGTCTGTTTGCATAGACAAGATGATTTAGTATTTTCTCAGTCGGGCTTATTCGAAATTCGACTAACTTTATATAGACATATTATAGGTTGAAATCAGGCTTTCTGATAAAATCGCGGCTCAAAATATTATAAATTAAAAATCAATAACTTAGACGCCAAAATAAAATGAGTGGAACCGAATTTAATATAGAACAAAAAGCACAAGAGCTTGCCGGTAGTTCACCTGTCGCTATCTTAAAATCAGCATTAGAAAACTTCGATAATATCGCCATTTCATTCAGTGGTGCCGAAGATGTCGTCTTAATCGACATGGCAAGCAAACTTAAATCAGATATTCAGGTCTTCTCTCTTGATACCGGTCGTTTACACGCTGAAACCTATCGTTTTATTGAACAGGTTCGCGAACATTACAATATCAAGATTGATGTACTTTCGCCGGATACAGAATCTGTTCAAAACCTGGTAAAAGAAAAAGGTCTATACAGTTTTTATAAAGATGGGCACAAGGAATGTTGCGGAATCCGTAAAGTCATTCCTTTACGGCGTAAATTATTGGGCTTAGATGCTTGGATTACCGGACAAAGAAAAGATCAAAGTCCTGATACGCGCAATGAAATTCCAGTTGTTGAACGTGATGCTGCTTTTTCAACTTCTGAAAAGGACTTAATAAAATTTAACCCACTTTCAAACTGGAGTTCAACTGACGTTTGGGAATACATCAGAAGCAACGATGTTCCATTTAACCCTTTACATCAACAAGGTTATATCAGCATTGGTTGCGAACCGTGTACGCGCGCTGTTTTGCCAAACCAACATGAACGCGCAGGTCGATGGTGGTGGGAAGAAGCAACACAGAAAGAATGTGGTTTACATGAAGGCAATTTAAAGAAATAAAATAATGAAAATTACATTTGTTAAAAAGATAAAGTCTGACGGCAACGCCTGTCGCAAATGCGCGGAAGTTCAAGAGCGCCTCGAAAAAGATGGTTATATAAATAAAATAGATAAAACCGTTATTGCTGATGAACGTGATACAAACAGCGAAGGTATGTTACTGGCAAAACAATATAATGTAAGTCAGGCACCTTTCTTTATTGTTGAAGAAGAAGGTAAAGAAGCAGAAATCTATACTGTTTACTTCAAGTTTGTAAACGATGTTTTAAAAGGTTCGAGTAGTGAAGCGGACGCCGCTAAAGATATATTGGATGCGAATGATCTGGATTTTCTTTAATTGTTTTTATTCTCAATAATCCGGCAACGCTGTATTTTTAAAAACGTCTTCCAGCTCCTGTTTTGTTTTAGTTTGCATTGAGTTATCAATCACCTCTTTTGTTAGGTGCGGCGCAAACAGTTTAATAAACTCATACATATAAGCGCGTAAAAACGTACCTCTGCGAAAACCAATACGCGTTACACTTGCTTCAAATAAATGACTGGCATCAATAGAAACAAGATCAGAATCAATCTCCGCGTCATAGGCCATACTGGCAACAATACCGACACCTAAATTCATTCTTACATAGGTTTTTATCACATCAGCATCAGATGCGGTAAAAAATATTTTTGGTGATAAATTCGCTTTTTGAAAAGCCTGATCCAGTTGTGAACGTCCGGTAAAACCAAACACATAAGTCACCAAAGGATATTCGGCCAGTTTTTCTAATGTTAATGATGTTTCATTCGCTAAAGGATGTTCATGACTGACAATCACACTTCTGTTCCAACGATAACATGGCATCATGATTAAATTATCAAACAACTCCAATGCTTCAGTTGCAATAGCAAAATCAACTGTACCTTTTGAAGCCAATTCTGAAATCTGCACGGGCGTACCTTGATGCATATGTAAGGAAATTTCAGGATAGAGTTTTATGAAATCCTCAATGATGTCAGGTAAAACATATCGAGCCTGTGTATGTGTGGTTGCAATAGAAAGGCTACCTTGACGTTTATTACTGAATTC
Source organism: Gammaproteobacteria bacterium (assembly GCA_049619915.1). Taxonomy (GTDB): domain Bacteria; phylum Pseudomonadota; class Gammaproteobacteria; order Eutrophobiales; family Eutrophobiaceae; genus UBA7359. The sequence continues at coordinate 233 of JBMZNW010000192.1, read as the reverse complement.
ATCAGCAACGCGTTTGACCCCTTCTACTTTGTCTAATATTTCCCCGGCCATCTCTATGATTATGCGTCCAGCCGGTGTAATTTCCGTTAAGTGCTTGCCATTACGCTGAAATATTTGCACATCCAATTCATCTTCTAACATGCGTATTTGTTTGCTCACACCAGGCTGCGATGTAAACAGGCTTTCTGCTGTCGCCGAAACATTTAGACCATGATTCGCGACTTCCCAGATAT
>JBMZNW010000191.1:0-3815 GCA_049619915.1 Gammaproteobacteria bacterium | reverse complement strand
TCTTTTTGGCCACGCAAAAAGAAGTGACTCGCCGCTATAGGCGAAACAAATGTAAAAAAGAATTAATTACTCATACCCACCATCAACCCATACACACTTCCCGCCACTCTTCTCTCTTAATACCTCAAGATACTTTTCGTGTGCAGCGAGTTCTTCTTCGCTTGGTTGAATAATCGGTAATGGTTTTCGGTTTTCATCATTTAATCGAATGGCATTCTGCTCTGCGGCTTCTTCCTCTTCCATAGAACCTAAAGCAAGGGCTTCTTGCCCGCCGGTCATGGCGAGATATACATCTAACAAGATTTGCGCATCGAGTAATGCACCATGCAGATCACGTTTTGAATTATCTATTTCATAACGTTTGCATAAGGCATCGAGATTATTCTTTTGTCCCGGATGTTTTTCACGCGCCATTGTTAGCGTATCGGTGACAGTACAGAAGTGTTCTATCTTGCCCCACTTTATGCCGAGCTTTCTTAATTCATGATCGAGAAAGCCGACATCAAATGCGGCGTTATGAATAATCAGTTCGCTGTCTCGAATGAAGTTTATAAATTCCTGCGCAATTTGTTTAAAACGAGGTTTGTCCGCTAGAAACTCATTACTGATGCCATGTACATTGTATGCACCTTCGTCAATTTCACGATCTGGATTGATGTATTGGTGATAATGTTTATTTGTTTTCCGGCGATTGATAATTTCCACACAACCGATTTCAATAATACGATGACCTTGTTTTGGTTCGAGTCCGGTTGTTTCTGTATCGAGTACGATTTGTCTCACATTAATTTCCTTCCATTAACATTTCATCAATAGCTTTATTGGCTAATTGGTCAACGATCTCATTTTCGGTATGCCCACTATGGCCTTTTACCCATTGCCATTCTATTTGATGTTTTTGGCAGGCTTCATCCAATCTTTGCCATAAATCCTGATTCTTTACTGCTTTCTTTGCGGCAGTTTTCCAGTTGCGTTTTTTCCAGCCGTCCATCCATTCGGTAATACCTTTCATTACGTATTGCGAATCAGTTGTTAAAACAACCTGACAGCCTTCTTTGGTTAATGCTTCTAGCCCTTTTATTGCGCCCGTGAGTTCCATACGGTTATTCGTGGTTTCTTCTTCGGCACCGTAAAGTTCTTTTTCTGTATCGTTGTACTTTAACAAGGTTCCCCAACCGCCGGGGCCGGGATTGCCGCGACAAGCGCCGTCGGAATAGATGTGTATTTTTTGATTCATTTACTTTCTGGCATTAATTTTTTGGCATTTACTTTCTAATATTTATTTTTAGTGGGTTTCGCGTTGTTGGTTCTATTGCACCCGGCGCTAATATTTTGTGTTTTGTTTTCCACTGCATTTTTATTAGATTTAAAGGCACGGTACGTTTTTGTGCAACAACAACATATAAGCCACCCATAATTGGCCAGCAATAACGACCGAGCTTTTCCAGCGGCACGAGTTTATTAAGAAACTTTTCATTACTAATGGGTGGTAGGAAATAAAATGATTTGGCTTTTTTTACTTCGTAATCCAATAGCGATAACCAGTCCTTTAGTTTATGCATAGGCACAAGTCGGCCACTCCAGGGCATTTTACCCCACCAGCACAAAAACAAATGCCATAGTCCCCAAACACTAATTGGATTAATTCCTAAAATAACGACTTGCCCATCCCCTATTAATACACGATCCATTTCACGTAATAATTTATGTGCGTCTTTTGAGTATTCGAGGATATGCGGCAGAACAATAACATCAATACTGTCTGCTGCGACGGGTAATTCTTCTGCGCTGGCATGAACGGCTTTGAGTCCTTTATTAATTTCAGCTTCATCAAGAAAAAGAATGGTTTTATCGGCAATACGTGAGGATTCAAGATAGTTTGATTCTGCCGAGTATCCGTATTGCAAAATATGATAACCAAACATATTTGGCAGAATGTCTTCGAGCATTTCTTCTTCGGCAGCAAACACGCGTTTGCCTAACGGGCTGGCAAACCAGTTAGAAAACTTTTCTCTTAGTGTTGCTGTTTTATTTTTTGCCGAATTCATATTGTTTCCAGATTGACACCGAATACCTCTACTGCGAGCATAGCATTATGTTAGAGATTATACCCTTACCCGCCTTAGGTAATCAGAATAACTATATCTGGTTGCTAAAAAATAAGGCAAGCAGCCATATTGCTATTGTTGATCCGGGCGAATCTGGCCCAGTATTGCAAAAGATCGAGTCTGAAGGTCTTATTCCGGTCGCAATATTAATCACGCACCATCATTGGGATCATGTAAACGGTATTGCAGATATCACTGCGAAATACGATATCCCGGTTTACACACCGAAAACCGAGTCTGTTTCAGGTAGTACGCATGCTGTCGCCGAAGGTGATACGGTTGTGCTGGATGAACTGGACTTAACATTAAATATTCTCGATGTACCCGGGCATACTTCGGGCGCAGTCGCTTATTACGCAGATGAGATGGTATTTAGCGGCGATACGCTTTTTGCAGCGGGTTGTGGCCGCCTATTTGAAGGCACACCAGCGCAAATGCACACTTCTTTATCAAAATTTAAAGCACTGCCGGATGATACTTTGATCTATTGTGGTCACGAATACACTGTGGCTAACCTACAGTTTGCAGCAACAGTTGAACCGGATAATCAAGCAATACAAAAGAGACTATTAGAAGCGCAAAAACTTCGTGAAAAAGGACAACCGACCGTTCCTTCAGCATTAAGTACTGAAAAACAAACTAATCCTTTTCTACGTTGTGATATTGATAGCGTGATTACTGCCGCGTCTCAACATTCAGGTAAAAAACTAAGCGCAGAACAAGACGTTTTTGCTGCGGTGCGCAAGTGGAAAGATAATTTTTAAATTATTAACTTAAGTATTATTTAAAATTAGGATTTTTTTGTGAGAGCAAGGAACTGACGCTGCTTACCGTGAATGATTAATAAGGAACGGCATATTAATCGCGAAAAAAGACAATTTAAAATGATACTTAAAACTACTTGACCAAACACTAAGTAATCCCTACGATTCCGGCATGCAAAAACTCGATAAAGCAATCATTTGCTTGTCGCTACTTACTCTAAGTGGCTGTAACTTCGCCCCTACTAAAACCGACTCCGTTGGTACTTCCTCGACCGCACAACAACACTTAGGTTCTGTTCCGAATGTTGTGGAAAAACAAAGCATTAATGTCGAAGATAAACTCGATAAACAAGTCGCTGAAATGCAACACTATGATGATTTGTGGGTATTGATACAGGACAGACTTGAGTTAGAACGCCATATTCATAAAAACAGCGTTAAACAAAAGATTAGTTGGTTTGCGCGAAATCAGGACTATCTTGACCGCGTAGCCGACCGCGCTGAGCCTTATTTGTATCACATTATTCAAAAGCTAGAAGAGCGTAATATGCCGCTCGATATCGCGTTATTACCTATTGTCGAAAGCGCTTTTCAACCTTTTGCTTATTCACACGCGCATGCTTCGGGTATTTGGCAATTTATTTCGAGCACCGGCAAACGCTTCGGCTTAAAACAAAACTGGTGGTATGACGGTCGCCGTGACATTGTTGCGTCGACTGATGCCGCGCTTGATTACCTAGAAAACTTACATAAACGTTTTAATGGCAACTGGTTTCATGCACTCGCTGCGTATAACTCCGGTGAAGGTAATGTCGAACGCGCAATTAGAAGAAACAAAAAGAAAGGTAAGCCTACAGACTTCTGGTCATTAAAACTGCCACGCGAAACGCGTAATTACGTTCCAAATTTACTCGCTATTGCACAAGTCTTAAAACACAGTGAT
>JBMZNW010000190.1:0-3852 GCA_049619915.1 Gammaproteobacteria bacterium | reverse complement strand
AAACAAACGAAAAACGACTAATAATGCCAAAGTTAAACCAATAGATTTGTGCAGCGCAAAAAAGTAGCTTCTTTCAGCACTGCCCTTCTCTAGCCCAACCATATAAAAACCTAGTCCAATCATACCGAGGATCATGATGGCCATAAGCCAATGCACAATAATTAACGTTGTATTATATCGCTGTATCTGTGTCGTCTCAGACATTGCTCTCGACTCCTCTTTAAATAGTCTTGTTGGTGAACAAAGCTGTGTTTATAAAATCATTATAAAATGATTAGCCACTCTGGCTTTAAAACACTTTTCTTAGGATAATACTACCTTATGATGATATTTGGCAGTCACTAGGCTGTTTAGCTATTCGAGTAAAACAAAAAAGCAAAAAAATAATGTATAAATCAGTTACTCAAACAATCCTTTTTTTCACTTTTCTGTTTTCAGTTTCTCTACTTCAAGCAAGCGAATACAAGCTGCTTGTTTCAAAAAAAAATAACGAACTTATCGTCGAGAAAGCCGGAGAGGTAGTAAAAAAATATCATATTGCCACAGGTAAAGGCGGCAAAGGTACAAAACGCCGCCAAGGTGATAGCAAAACACCACAAGGCACTTATCGCGTTTCAAAATTCAAGGAAAGTGATCGTTTCCATTATTTTATTCAGATAGATTACCCTAATCTTGTTGATGCTTGGTATGGCTATAAAAATAAAGTGATTGATTCAAAAGAATTTAAACGCATCGCTGCTGCCTATAAAAACAGGGAAATACCACCACAAGATACAAAGCTAGGCGGGTTTATCGGGATTCATGGATTAGGTGTAGAGAATGAAGAGAAGCTGGCTATTCACCAAGGCATTAACTGGACGCAAGGCTGTATTGCATTAACCAATGCAGAAATAAATGATTTAAGAAAGTTTGTTGATGTAGGCACAACCGTCATAATCAAAGAATGAGATTACTGATAAAATTACTGTCGCATTTCAGCTTTTTTGTTTTTCTCATCTTCTTGACCGCATGCGCTAATGAAACGAGCGAAATATACGAAATAAAAACAGACAAAACTTTTCTTGATGTTATTCAGGATAGTGAATTTGTTATCACTGAAAATAATTTTCGCATTACAAACCGTTTGCATATCGGTGATGCTATTAAAGAGCGAGGTAATAATACCTTTCCAAAAAATGAAGTAATCTTATTTTGTAATCTAACGATGGCAGAAGAAATGTTACGCATCGATCCGCGTTATATTAATTACTGCCCATACAAAATAACCGTGACAGAGCGTGAAGGAAATATTCTAATCGGCACACGTTTGCTGCCGATCAATACGAGCAATAAAGAGATGGATAAAGTTGCTAAAAATATCAATAAAACCCTACGTATAATGGTAGAATATGCAGCATCTGAAGACCCGTTTATTCTAGAACAAGATTAATTACAGCAATTAATTTAACTGTTAGGTACGGTCAAAATATGAAAGAACAACCAGAACACAGTTTATTACTTAAGTGGTTGATTTTAACTGGCTTCATCGTATTTTTAGTCGTTATCGCATGGAATCAAGGTGTCTTTACCACCCTCTTCACCATAGATAAAAGTCGTATCTCACTCGTCATCGCTTTAGTTTATTTCCTCATTACGCTGCATTGCGCCAAACTGACGTTTAACATTTCATCGCAAGCAAACCTGTCAAAACAGATTGATAGTTTGATCAAAAGCAAAGATAAACTAGAAATAAAAGTTGATGATGATGACGCTATTTATATTAATTCGACAGAAAAACTGCCTGATTGTTTTATGAGCGATTATATCGGTGATGTCTATTTAACGAATAAAGCTTCATCGAACTCAGAAGAATCAAGCTCCATCTCTGACTTAATTGATGTTTATGAATCACGTCTAAAAGGCCCTCAGGAAATAGGCTGGTTTGTTTCTGACATGATGTTAAAACTGGGTTTACTCGGTACGATAATCGGCTTCATTTTTATGTTGGGCTCGGTTGCGAATATTGCCGACTTTGATGTCAGTAATATGCAAAAGATTCTTCAACACATGAGTAACGGTATGGGTACCGCACTTTATACGACTCTGGCAGGACTTGTTTGCAGTATTTTTTCGGCTATGCAATATCACATGATAGACAGGCATGTTGATGAACTAATTGAATTAACCCGACACCTGACACAAGTGCATGTTATGCCAAAACTTAACGGTGCATAATAATGCGTGCTAAAGAGCGATTTCGTTCCGATCCTTTTACGGACTTACTCTTTAATGCCTTATTAGGTTTTACCTTTTTGTTTCTGGTTGCCATCATGTTTATGAACCCGGAAGCAAAGACAGGCATTATTGATCCGAAAGCAGAATATATTTTGACCATAACCTGGGAAGATAATAGTCCGGATGATGTTGATGTCTGGGTAGAAGATCCAGACGGTCAAGTTGTTTGGTTTAGAACACCCGAGGCAGGTTTATTACATTTAGATCGTGATGACCGTGGTCTTGTTAATGATACGATTACAATTAATGGCGAAGAAGTTCAAAACCCATTAAATCAGGAAGTGGTGACATTAAGAGGTGTTGTTCAGGGTGAATATATTGTCAATCTTCATTACTACGCCTCAGAAACAGGTAAACCTGTTGACGTCAATGTCAGGTTAGCTAAGGTCAATCCTAAATTAGAAATTGTTTATTACGGCACCGTTAATATGGAAGAAAGAGGCGAAGAAAAAACAGCTGTGCGTTTTTCAATCGGTCGCGATGGAAACATTTATGGCATTAACTTTTTACCTAAGTCTCTTGTAGATGTAGGTTAGAAAAATATCAAATTAAAATATTGAGGAAACGATTGTGACATTAGGTATAACCGGACTTATTTCAGCTTATATCCTGCTTGCGCTATTATTGTTGAGTATTAACCTCTACTCAAAATGGTCCTGGCCGGTTAAAGCGATAACAATTGTTATCACTTCTGCATTTTATTTAATTAGTTATTATTCATTCCCTCCTCTACTCGGTTGGCCGACTTCAGACGATCCACCTGAACAGTTCCGTTTGATTGCCGCGCATGTTGCCCAACCTGATAAAGAGTTGGGTAAAGAAGGTTCTATTTATTTATGGCTCACTGAAATAGAAAACATGACAGACACGCCAGAACCGCGCGCTTATGAATTTGAATACTCAAATGAGTTACATGAAAAAATTATCAGTGTGAAAGCAAAATTGGATAAAGACATTGCACAAATGGGTGAATTTAAAGAACCAGATGATATGATGAACAAGATAGACGAACAAAGACGTGGCGTGAAATCAGTTAAGATAGAATTCTATGATTTACCTGATCCATTATTTCCAGACAAAGGCTAGACTAGGAAAACTACTTTGAAGAAAACATTACTTTCATCTTTCTTACTTTTATTCGTTTATAGTATTCCAGCTTTTTCTTGGAATACCTTAACTCGTAATTTTGATATTACATGTAATCAAGTAGAAAATCTGCTTAACTGTGATTATCGTACATTAAAAAATATTAATATTGCTTCAATTAGCGCTAGCTCAAATAATATTGACCTCGCTATAAAAAATACACAAAACTTTTCAGATTCAGGCGAACAAACTGCAATTTTATTTTTAGTCGACACAAGCGACCCTGGCAGAAAAAATGTTATCGAAAAGAACAAAGCTCAACTTAAAGACTTTTTATCGAATTTAAAAGCCAACGAAATAGCGGGCGTCGCATCTTTTGATAAATCGTTAAATATTCTTTCTCCTATAGGCTCACCAGTTTCATCACTAAATCAATCTGTTAATAACCTACAAGCAACAGGACTGACAACTGAGTTATACAGAAATTTATTA
>JBMZNW010000189.1:0-3887 GCA_049619915.1 Gammaproteobacteria bacterium | reverse complement strand
GCACTATCCCACGCATCATTACAGGCATCATTCCGGGCACCATCAATTGAAATTACGAATAAAAATGCAGCCAACACTAAAGAAGCGACAATAAAAACAGCTGAACTGGCATTAAAAGCAGAAACAGAAACACTGAACAAACAAATAGAATCTTCTGTCGCTCGAATAGAAGTTAATCAATCAAAAGCCATTATAAGTAATGACAATCAACCTCTACTCTGGTCAATAGAGTTACCGGTTAAAGATGAAAAAGATTTTGATTTATTAGAACTTAATATACATGCTGATAAAGACTCGAATAATGACGATGAAAAAGAACAGTTATGGAGCACAGATTTAAAGATCACTTTTGAAAACATCGGTACGCTTTCTGCGAAAATCGCCATTATTGAAAAAGAAGTAAATGCAACGCTTTGGTCAGACAATGAAACCTTAAACAGCTTAATCGATAATAATTTAAGCGTGTTAAATAAAAAAATCGAACTTCACGGTTTAACCACGGGAAAAATTACTCGTTTAAAAGAAGCACCTATTGAACAGGACCTACCACGTACAAACAATAACTTAATTAGTATCACGATATGAATGAAATAGAAGACACCCCAAATAAGGTTGTTGCATTAACTTATGATGGCATTTCTGCACCAGTTTTATCAGCCAAAGGTGTAGCCGAAATCGCAGAAGAAATTCTTGCTATTGCAAGAGAGCATAATATTCCGATAAGAGAAGAGCCGGAGTTAACGGAATTATTATCTGAATTAAAATTAAACCAGGAAATCCCCAGAGAACTCTATGTCGCCGTCGCCGAAGTTATCGCTTTTGCTTATATGCTAAAAGGTAAGGTACCCAACCAAGTTTAATCGTTTAGCTGAATTAATTTAGCCCTGCCCCGATTGTTTGTTTCTGGCTTCGTTGGCTTTTTCTTTATTACCTAAAGCATCATACGCAGCAGCTATCAAAGCCCAATTATCCGACTTTAATCGTCTATTTGCGCCCGCTAATGCATTAGACTTTCTTGCCATAACAATTGCTTGTTGCCATTTTTGTTGTTGCACACGAACAGCGGCAAGTTGATGCCACAATAATGCATTTTTAGGTTCAATACGTAAGGCACGTTCTATTGTTGCGACAGCCTGTTCTGTTTTTCCTTGATTAGAATATTGCTCGGCATCATTTATTAATGCAGCAATCACTGTTTCTTTCTGACTATCTATTGCTTTACCGCTAGGCTTCTCGCTTGCTATTGGTACATTACGCTCTTCTATCGGCACAAGCACGGTTGATTTTTTTGGCTGCTCTGCACAGGCAAACAGATTCAAGAACAATAGAATCAAGATAAGTTTTTTAAAATAAATCATTATTTATTTTAACGCGTTAATCAGAAACAATTAACATATTCAGGCGGATATTTATTAACAAAAGGATAAGCTTTGGTATTAGAGCAACTTAAATCAGGGTCGCTCATATCAGGAAACTCATACCAACTTATTTCTTCTGGCTCTATTAATGTCAGTGGTTCTGGTTTTATTTTTTTCATCGAATCTAACCATATCTGCATAGCACCCGTTGAACCTGTTAATTTGGCAGTTTTATTATCATCACGCCCTACCCAAACTATCGCTAATAAACGATCACCAAAACCAGCAAACCAACTATCTCTCAATTCATTCGTTGTTCCTGTTTTCCCTGCTAGCGGCATTAAAGACGGTAGCTCTCGTGTTAATCGTCTTGCCGTACCATTTTGAACAGCTTCAGTAAGCAGATATTGAGTTAAAAAAGCGGTTTCTGGAGCAATATATTCACGTACATCCAGATCATATCTTCGCAATGGTTCACCTTGTTTGTCCAACACAGCACGAATCGTTTTTAACGGAATTTGTAAACCACCACTAGCAATAGTCTGGTACATCTGTGTCACTTCATAAGGCGACAGGTTAATCGACCCCAATAAAATTGAAGGCAACTTTGGAATAGATGAGCTAACACCCAAATTCTTTAATGTTTGAATAACATTATCTAAACCTAAGTCCATACCTAATTTAACAGTAGAAATGTTGTAGGACTTAGCAAACGATCTGGTTAGCGGCACGCTGCCATGATATTGCTTATCATAGTTTTGCGGTTGCCATGTTTTGCCATTATTTTGTTTTAATGTCAGCTTCGAATCATCCAATGCAGATAAAACATTATATTTTTTAGGTGAATTCAGTGCCGTCATGTAAATAGCGGGCTTAACCAGCGAACCAATTTGTCGTTTTGCATCAAGTGCTCTGTTAAACGCATTCTGGTTTTTATTTCTATCACCTATTAGCGCTAATACTTCTGAATTATGCGGTTCAACCATGACTAATGCAGACTGTAAAGTACCCGACTTAAATCCCTTTGCTTTATCAAGCTTTGATAAGCTATTTTTTACGCTATTTTGGCTTATTTCCTGTTTATCAACGTCCAATGTTGTATGTATTTGCAAACCTTCATTCCTGAGATCATCTATTTGATAATCTCTTTTTAAATGACGTCGAACCAAGTCTAGAAAAGCAGGATATTTTGCACTACTCCAGTCAGGTTTCTTAGTAACACCTAAAGGTAAAGCTGAAGCACGCTTCATTTCCGAGTCAGTGATGAACTCCTGATCGTTTAATAGTTTTAAGACAAGATTACGGCGCTTTAAGGCTCTTTCTGCTTGCTTGCGTGGATTATAGTAAGAAGCACCTTTAACAAGGCCGACTAATAAAGAAACTTCAGCAATATTTAACTCATTTAAAGGTTTAGAAAAATAAAATTCTGCTGCAGTGCCGAAACCATGAATACTACGCGCACCATTTTGACCCAAATAAACTTCATTAACATAAGCGGCAAGAATACTTTCCTTGCTGTAATGATATTCCAGCATTAAAGCCATTATCATTTCATTAATTTTGCGTGAATACGTGCGTTCGCGTGTTAAAAACATATTTTTGATTAACTGTTGCGTCAGCGTACTACCGCCCTGCTTAATTTTCCCCGCTAATAAATTAGTGATAACTGAACGAAGAATGCCAATCGGATCAACACCGTAATGTTCATAAAAATTTCTGTCTTCAACGGCGATTAATGCCTTAATTAATGACTTTGGAATCGATTCATAAGCAACTAGTACCCGATCTTCATCATGTAACGGGAAGATTTTTCCAATTAATGCCGGACTTAATCGGGCAATTTGAATGTTTTCACCTTTATCTAATACTTTTATAGTGGATATAACACCATTACTAATTTGTATTTGTATCTTTCTTGCTTTTTCATAACTGTCCCAGTAATGAAACTGCCTGGTGTAGATATTAATGACTGAAGCATAACTATTGAACTGACCTTGTTTATCCAGCTTTTTTACAGGTTCATAATTTGCTTCGCGAAGTTTATTGATTAAACGTTTTTGACTAATTTTCTTTCCAACATAAAGTTCTACCGGTTGCGCATAGACTCTTGCTGGAACAGACCAACGTTTACCTTCAAATTCTTTTCTTATTTGGAAGTCCAACCAGACACAGTATGACAAGAAAACACAAACCATAATGACCCCTAACTGGATCATCCAAAGTTTAATTAGAGATTTTTTCTTTTTTTTGCTTTGAGTTTTCTTTTTACGCGTGGTTTTACGTTTTTTAGCCATGAAGTAGTACTAATTTAGAGGTTCAAACGAGACTATCTAGGAAATAGAGCACGTATTCAAGAGAGTCGATAACTATTTAAAGAACAATAACATATCTTGGGCTAGTCGCTCCTGCGCTTCCATGTATCTCATTATTGAAGATTTCATTAGATTTAAGTTTCTTCGAAAATGTGTTCCCGACATTTTCTACCGCCTACGTCCCTGTAGGCGTACATCGTTTGTGTGCTCCTGCACA
>JBMZNW010000188.1:0-3908 GCA_049619915.1 Gammaproteobacteria bacterium | reverse complement strand
AAAGATGCCATCATCATTAAGCGCTTTATAAACACTCTTAAAATAATCAATGGTGAGTTTTCGTTCCAACAATAACCAATAACTAAAGTTCATAGCCAACACGATATCAACTGGTTCTGTTTTTACCGTAATGACATTGTCATTAATAACAGTAAGACGCTCAGCCTGTGCCGGCGTTAATGTTGAGACTTTATTCTCTTTACCCCATTCAAGTACTTCTTCATCAAGATCGATAGAAAGTGCAGTATTAGTATTACGGCGTCTGACCCATTCACAAGAAGTATTCGTCGTGCCACAAAAATCTTCTCTTAATGATTTTGCAAAACGTTTACGTAACTTTTTATAGGTTGAATCAACAAAATCAATTTCAGCTTCAACGCATTGAACAGACTGTTCATAACAAACATGTTTATCTGCCAAGTCTGCCATTGAAGGGCCATTTGGTTTCTTCTTATCTTTTTTATTCTTGTTTTTTGAAGCCATGTGTTTTTATACCGTAGAAATAGTCCATAGTAATTATTGTTTGGCACATTATAACGGATTTTAGACTGTTGGTTAGTTTAAATACTTTTATGACAGTTCTGTTAATATATAGCGATGAATTGGTGGGGAAAAATACTCGGCGGCACCTTCGGTATGATGATCGGAGGGCCTATTGGTGCGCTATTAGGTGCAGCATTAGGCCATAACTTTGATAAAGGCCTTAATACTTCTTCAACATCATCCGGGCAATCCGCTTTTGGACGGCAAGAACGCGCACAAACATTGTTCTATACCGCAACCTTCTCTGTTATGGGGCATATCTGTAAAGCTGACGGCCAAGTGACCGAAGATGAAATATCGCTAGCTAAACAAGTTATGCAACAAATGGATATGAATGCAGAACAACGTAAAGCGGCTATTGAATTATTTAATGAAGGTAAGAAACCGACTTTCCCATTAAATGATGTGATACAGCAGTTTCGTCGCGAAATAGGTTTTCGACCAAACTTGTTACGTATGTTTATCGAAATACAGATCATGGCCGCTTATGCAGATGGCGAAATGCACGCAGCAGAACGCAAAGCCTTATTAAATATCTGCCAGGTACTCAGAATTTCACAACACGAGTTCGAACGTTTGTGTGCCATGATTGGTGGAATGCATAGTGGTTCATCCGGCACGGCGCGTAATGATGGCACACCTTCATTAAAACAAGCTTATGAAATACTGGATATCAAAGAGTCAGCCAGTCCTGCTGAAATCAAAAAAGCATATCGTCGATTATTAAGCCAGCATCACCCTGATAAATTAGTCGCAAAAGGTTTGCCAGAAGAAATGATGAAAATTGCAGCAGATCGTACCCATGAAATAAGAAAGGCTTATGAAGTTATAAAGAAAGCAAAAAATCTTTAATGTTGTATTGGTGCAATCGTGGTATTTGTACTTCCTATACTTCAAGTAGACACCTTTAATAAGAGAGCTATACTTAATCTTAAAATCAAACCATTGAGACAAGGAGGTTTCTCGTAATGTTACCTTTCGAAAGATATAACGCATCATCGGACATCGTGTTCTAAAACGCTTTTTTAGGCATGATAAGAGACATGGAGTGAATCGAATTTATGAAAAATTATGATGTTCAATTTGAATTGTCGTACAACGGTAATGACTCAGATGAGCATGAAGTTGATATGTATGATGTATCTCAAGCTCTTATAGGGTTTCAACGATCACTTGCAATCACAACACACCTTATACTAAATGATAAAGTAATTACTCAAGCCCCATTTTTAAAAGGGGCTAAGATTTATACTTTTCCTTCAGAGGAAGGTAGTTGGAAAGTTACAGCAGGTATTCTTGTTCTCGGTACTACTGCTGCTTACCATGTTTCAACTGCACCAAATAATACGCCACTTGGCCATTTGGTTTATTCAGCTTACGACTATGTTATATCTCAAAGCCTAGGTTTTCACGTAGATTACAACAAATCACTTGGGCAGTTATATGAAGAAGCTAAAGAAAAGAATATTGAACTTCCTAAAGTACGAGAGGCACAACTTGATTCAGTAATTGAGAAGTGCTCATCAGCTATAACTGAGATTCATAGACCTATCTACAAAAACAAAACTGCTGAAACAGCCATAATAACTACCAATATTAATAATAATAAAGTGCCCTTAAACCCAGTATTTTCAATGGATACATTTAGATACATTATTGAAGAATTTACTAATGATGAAGTAATTACTATTCGAGGGTTTGTATCTAGTTATAGCTCAAACACTTATAAAGGTCGCATTTATGTTCCTGAGCTAGAAAGATCTATACCTTTTTTGTTGTCTGAATTCATTAGAGAGGAGGAAGTCATTCGAAATATGGTAGATAGTCTTAGAGCGAATGCACTTCGCAACTTTAAAGCTGAGCCTTATGAAATATTTTGTAAAGTCCAAAAAATAACAACGAAGACAGGCCACCTTAAAAGCTATAAAATAATCGCAGTGTCTGCCGTTCCATTTGATTAATATACATAATATTGCATAAGTAAGTAACTCCATTGGAAAAGATACTCGCTGCGTTTGCATTTTTCGATGCGCTAGGCGTTAAAGTGTTTCTTCCTTATATTTATCAAGCAAGAACTGCCCGGTCGGCGTTGATTTGCTTAGCCAATCAATAAGCAACTCTTCCTTTTCTTCATTACTAAGTTGCCAGCTTTGTTCGGTTGTTTTTATTTTATTGTATAAGTAATAAAGGCTGATGCCGGCGCTGACGGAAATATTATAGCTTTGAGTAAACCCATGTATTGGGATTTGTACTTTATAGTCAGCATTATCTTCTATTTCTTTATCCAGTCCTGTTTCTTCGCAACCGAAACAGAGTGCGAGCTTTTCATGTGTCGGTAAAGATTCAAGCGGGATACTGTCTTCGCTTAATGTCATGGCAACGATTTTATAATCGTTTTCTTTGAGTTCTCTTATACAGCTAGCTCGGTTTGTATTATGACGTTGCAGGTTTATCCATTTTGCTGAGCCTTTAACCACATCTCGGTTTGTTTTATGTTCGTTTCTATCTTCAACAATGTGTAAGTCTTGTATGCCAATACATTCGCAGGTGCGAATAACGGCGCTGGAGTTTTGTGGTTGATAGATGTCATCAAGTACAACAGTAAGATAACGAGTACGTTGGCTTAATACTTCTTGCAGGCGTTCTATACGATCGTCATTAATAACATCTGATAATTTTGCGATCAGATTCGAACGATGTTCACTATTCACAATTATTAAACTTTATTCTGAATCCCAATGTTCCGCGTCGATAATACGTCCGGAATCTTTCTGGCGGACATTAACAATATGAGATTGTAAAAAATTGATTAAAAGAGTTTGCGCTATTTTATTTCGCAGTGGAGGGATTAATACCAGAAAACCAAACACATCAGTAAAAAAACCGGGTGTTAATAATAATGCACCAGCAATGAGTAGCATTAAGCCTTCAATTAATTCGGTTGCGGGTAGATTACCTTCTTGCGTACTCATTTGTACTTTTGCCAAAGTCGATAAACCTTGTTGTCGAAACAGCGCTGCGCCCAAGGCAGCTGTGCCGATGACTAACACAATGGTATAGCCAGCACCAAAAGCCCGGCCTATTTCGATCAAAATAGCGATTTCAATTAAAGGTATAATCAGGAACAGGATAAACAGTATTCTGAACAAGTAATTTAATCTCCGGGATAATTTTGTTGTGCAATAGTGGCATTATTATAGATGTATGGGCAAAATACTAATTTACAAGTAATTTTAGAATAATTAACCGCCATTATGGAAAAAACAGCAGAACATATACTCGTTGTTACAACGTGCCCGGGCTCTATCTCCGCCAAGAAGATTGCTCAGGATCTGGTGACGGAAAAACTCGCTGCGTGTGTCAAT
>JBMZNW010000187.1:0-3963 GCA_049619915.1 Gammaproteobacteria bacterium | reverse complement strand
TTTCATGAATGAGCCCTGCTCCCAGGTTATCGCCTGATGCTTCACCTGCGACAAGACCTATTCGTATCATGGAAGTAGCTTCTGAATAGTAATGCTATCTAACAATGCCGCGCTCTGATGCGGCAATAAATGAATGCATTAATTTAACTTTTTCTGATTCTTTAGAGAGTTCAGCTAATACATCAAGTGCATCCTTGAGTATCAAGCCTTCGCGATAAATTGCCTTATAGGCTTTGCGTAGGATATTAATTGTTTCATTATCAAAACCATGTCGTTTTAAGCCTTCACGGTTTAAACCGGATGGTTTTGCAGTATTACCGGAAACTAATACATAAGGAGGAACATCTTTGACAATAACAGAAGAGATTGCAGAAAAACTATAACTACCTATTCGACAAAACTGATGAACACCACTAAAGCCACCTAAAATAACATGATCATCAATAGTCACATGGCCTGCAAGCGTCGCATTATTAGCGAAAGTAGTATGACTACCTACAATGCAATCATGAGCAATATGCACATAAGCCATGATCCAATTATTATCGCCAACAATGGTCTTACCACCACCATCTCCTGTGCCTCTATTTATAGAAACATATTCTCGGATAGTATTGTTATCCCCTATTTCCAGCGTAGAGTCTGCTTCGCCTTGATATTTTTTATCTTGTGGGTCACCACCTAATGAACAGAAGCTTGCTATTTTATTGTTCTTTCCAATGGTTGTAGGGCCATTTATAACAACGTGGGAATCTATTTTTGTACCTGATGCGATCTCAACATTTTCTCCAATTATTGAATAAGGACCAATTTCAACATCGGCATCAATTTTTGCATCAGAGTGAACAATCGCTGTGGGGTGTATCATGGATTCACTCCATGAGTGTGGTTAATAACTCAGCGGAAGCAACCATTTTTGAATCAACAAAAGCTGAGGCTTCAAACTTCCAGATATTCCTTCTAACTGTTAAAAACTTAACATCAAGCACGAGTTGATCGCCAGGAACAACCGGCTTTCTAAAGCGAGAATTATCTACGCCAACAAGGTAATACAAGTCATCTTCTGTCGCTCGATTCTCATCAAAACCCAAGGCACCTAACAAAGCGGCAGACTGTGCAAACGCTTCAATTATTAATACTCCAGGCATGACTGACTTATTTGGAAAGTGCCCCTGAAAAAAAGGCTCATTTACTGAAACGTTTTTTACCGTTTTAATATGACTTCCTTTTTCTACTTCCAATACACGATCAACAAGTAAAAAAGGATAACGATGGGGTAAAATTGTTTTAATTTTTTCAACATCAGCAATTGTTGAAGTATCTTGCATATGATTACCTATATAATTTTACCTTGTTAATTTCTTTAATATCTCGTCCAGTTTTTTGAAACGGATTATATTCCTACGCCAGGTTTTGTTGTCTGTTACAGGTAGGCCGGAAGAATAAACACCTGCAGTTTTAATTGAATTAGCCACGCCAGACATCGCTGTTACAATAACATCATCAACTATTTCTATGTGGCCACTGATTCCCACCGCACCGGCAATCATACAACGTTTACCTATCACAGTACTTCCTGCGACAGCCGCACATCCCGCTATAGCTGTATCCTCTCCTATAAAAACGTTGTGGCCAATTTGTACCTGATTATCAATTCTTACGCCATCAGAAATAATAGTATCTTCTATTGCGCCTCTATCAATTGTTGAATTGGCTCCTACATCAACATTATTACCAATTCTAACCGAACCTATTTGAGGAATATTCAACCATTTTCCATTTTCCTGTGCCATTCCAAAGCCATCTGCGCCGATAACGACGCCCGGATGTAGTGTTACATTTTCTCCTAATACAACACCTTTTCTTAGCGTTACATTTGCTAATAATGAAGAGTTTTTTCCTATTTCCACATTCTCTTCAATTACGCATCCTGGCCCAATATAAACTCCGGCAGCGACCTTAACATTATTACCAATAACTACATTTGCCGATATACAGCATGAATCATCAATAATGCTGCTTTCTGCAATAATCGCATTACTATCAATATTGCCAGCATGTACATCATGCGGGTAAAGGTAATTAGCAACTTTGGCATAAGCCAAATAAGGGTTTGAACTTACCAGAGAATTAGTCGGGCAACTGTTAAAGTCTTCTTCCGCTAATATAACAGCAGAAGCATTGGTTTCTGGTAACTGATGCACATAATGACGGTTAGACAAAAAAGTAATCTCACCCTTCATAGCCTTACTTAATGTATTAACGGCTACAATTTCACAATCAGCGTTACCTTCCAATCTAGCTCCACAAATTTCAGATAATTCTGCAAGCGTGGCGATCATTGGATTATTTTAGACTATTATTTAATTAATAAACTAAAGTAGAGACTATTTGTTTAATGCGTCTATTACTAATTGTGTCATGTCTGCTTTTGCACTAGCAAAAACAACACCTTCACTTAAAACAACATCGTAACCGTGTTCTTTGGCAACCTTTTGCACTGCTTCAAAAACTACTTTTTGAATTTTCGCTAGCTCCTCGTTACGCCGGAAGTTTATGTCTTCACGAAATTCATCTTGATCACGTTTTAAATCGCGCCTTTTATTGAGAATATCTCTTTCCAGCTTACTAATTTCAGCTTCTGACATAATCGCTCTATCTTTTGAGAGCTTATCTTCAAGACCTTTAATTTTCTTTTGTTCTGCAATAAGCGTTTTACTTCTTGCTTCAAATTCTTTATCTAGTGCCTTGCCCGCTGCTTGATACTGCGGAGACTTTTCAAGAACCCTTAGCACTTGAACAGCACCTATTTTTAAAGGTTCTGCAGCCAGAGTGTGAGAAGAAAATGCCATAAATAAAGCTGCGGCCATAGAAAATTTAAACAAAGTTTTCATTAATAAATTACTCCAAAAATAACTAAAATGAGGTTCCAAAAGTAAACTGAAAGTTCTGTACTTCGTCTCTTGATTGTTCATTAATAGGTTGAGAGATACTTGCACTGACCGCACCAAATGGAGAAATCCAGATAGCACTCATACCTGTTGAGTATCTTAAATCACCAAGATCAAAAGATTCGTCTGGGCCATAAACATTACCTGCATCAATAAAACCTGTTATGCGGATAGAATCTTTAAAGTCACTAAAAAAAGGAACAGGGATAATGACCTCAGCATTACCGACAATTCGGGTATCACCACCTAGTGATCTGTTCGAACTATCACGCGGTCCTAGTGTATTTTCTTCAAAACCACGCACACTTCTTGGGCCACCAGCAAAAAAGTTTTCAAAAAATGGTAATTCTGATGTATCGCCATAACTATCGCCATAACCAATATCAGCGCCCAGAGTCAAAACAAAATCCTTGTAAATATCTTTAAACCACTGCGTTTTTAAATCGATTTTATAAAACTGAAGAGAGTCACCAAAGCTGGGTAGCGAGACTCTAGTGCTTATGCTAGCTAATGTACCTTTATCAGGAAGTACTCTTTTATTACGCGTGTCGTAGGTAAAACTAGCAGATACTCTTAAAAGATTATATTTATCGCCATTTTCAGCGACAAAGTCATTAAGTTGTTGAGAAGTAGAAGTTTCAAGATCAAGTTCAGTATTCGCATATGATAGTTCAGTTCCTATCGTGTTATGTTCACTAATCGGCACTCTAAAACTGACCGAACCACCATATTCTTTGGTTTCATAAAGCGCTAAATTAGCATCTCGTGCATCAGTAGAACGGTAAAAAACATTAAAGCCCCGCGCTATCCCATCATCAGTATAATAAGGATTAAGATAACCAAGTTGGTAACGTGTATTCACATCACTGTTATTAAAAGCAAAACTGACGTTTTTTCCAGTACCCAAAAAATTAGATTGGCTAATATTTGCGTTTAGAATCAGCCCTTGGCTTTGCGAAAAACCAAGACCCAAACCAATTTGTCCTCCCGATGATTCTTCAACCGTATAGTT
>JBMZNW010000186.1:0-3986 GCA_049619915.1 Gammaproteobacteria bacterium | reverse complement strand
CTTAGACCATTGTTCTGTTTTAATACTTGATTATCTTCATCATCAGGAAATAGGAAATGTAATGATGAATATTTCTTTTCTTCAAGTAGTGAAGTTGCCGCTTCAATTAATGCGTTCTTAACATCTTGCGTATTCGTTTTTTTATTAACTAATAAACGTGATCCGGAAACAGGAGTAAAAGGAATAGCCGATACAAGTTTAGGGTAATAAGGTCTTCCAGCCTGATGGTAAGCGTCAGCCCATGCCCAATCAAAAACAAATTCGCCATAGGAGTCTTCTTTTACATAAAGCGGTAGCGCGCCGAGTAATTCATTATTATTTTCAATAACAATAAAACTGGATTGCCAGTTTTGATGTTTTAGACAGTCAAATTTTTCCAGTGCTGATAGGAAAGCATAAGAAAGAAATGGGTTGTTTTTATAATCGAGAGACTTCCATTGTTGCTCCGAGATTTTATCCAGGCTCTCGATAAGCCGCCATTGCGACATTTTAATTTGAGTCGATTGTAACGCCGGAACCGAATGATGAGAGAACAGCTCTTTTAGAACCGCTTAAAGAAAACAACGTTTCCTGATAACTACCGTTATCCAACATGAATCGAAAAGTAACATTATTGCCATTTAAAAAGGCATTTAATTTTTTTGAAGAGACAATACTGTTTTCTTCATAGCCTAAAATAAACTCACTCCAGGAAACATCGGTTAGGCAAGGCGCATCGTTAACAGAGCGATTATCAAGCGTAAATCTTCCTATTTGATAGGTAGGACAACTTTTTTTGGCAAACTTATCCAGTTTTGTGCTTAAACTAAATCGTGAGCGAATCGCGCCATTATTGTCTTTATATATCTCAAGCGTATAGCCTTCTTCATTCTTAATGCGCGCAACTTGTGTTTCAGTGTTGTCATTGGTATTGGTGTGAGTAACAACGCTCCATTCTGCAAGTACAAACACAGGGCAAAATAGTAGAATAAATGTTACTTTTTGAACTATTTTTTTCACTAACTAAGAACTCGTTTCTTTTATTGCTTTTGTATAATTAAAATTATTGTTTACTAAATAACTAGCAAGTTTAAAGCAGTATATACAATATATTAGCCAAATTACCAATATTTATAGTAAAAATGAAGCGAAGAACCTTTATTTCTGGTGTTTTATCGACATTATTGTTGTCATTATATTCACGAACTAATGCTGTCGAGGCGAAGAAAATGACTGCGGACATGAACAAAACTGGCTTGGTATACGACCCAATATTTTTGAAACATCACATTGCAGCGGGACACCCAGAAACACCTGATAGAATAAAATTCGCCTTGAACGATTTAAAAGAATCTGGCTTTTTTGAATATCTATCGAAAATTGATTTTAAAACGGATGATGTTGAAAAATGGATAAAGGTCTTACATACCGAAGCACATATCGCTTCCATCAAGAAGAACCTACCTATTGCACATGAAGTTGCTGAAGCCAGTATTCGTGGTTGTCTCGGCGCTGTCGATCAGGTTGCGACAAAAAAGCTGAATAATGCCTTTTGTTTGACGCGTCCACCGGGTCACCATGCATTAAATACAGGTCAGGAAGAGGGCTTCTGCTATTACAGTACCATTGCGATAGCGGCGCGTTATGCGCAACAACAATACGGTTTTAAGAAAATATTAATTGTTGATTGGGACTATCATCACGGCAACTCAACTGAAGCCATGTTTTATGACGATCCGAGTGTGTTATTTTTCTCAACACATGATTTTTACGCTTATCCCGGCACAGGCGATCCGGCAAAAAAAGGCCATGGCGCAGGTGAAGGTTTTAACATCAATGTGCATCTACCTTGCGGTACCGAAGATGACATGTTTATAGAGCCATATAAAAATATTTTGTTGCCGTCAGCAGAAAAATTTAAACCTGATATGATTTTTATTTCTGCTGGTTTTGATAGCCGAGAAAATGATTTATTAGGTTGTTACAACGTAACGGATGCGGCTTACGTTGAATTAACAGAAATGCTGATGCGGCTTGCAAATAAACATTGCGAAGGGCGCATCGTTTCTTTACTTGAAGGCGGTTATTTTCTACCTGGAAATGCACAAGCTGTAACTGCTCATACAAAAGCGCTATTACATTACAAAGGCTAAATTAGTCAGAATCCCCAGACTTGGTATAAAGCGGAAATGGCATGACATTCGCGCCTTTTTCAGAACCTTCCGTGATTTTAGCTGCGCCTTCTTTTTCCACTTCATCAATACGAACAATGGAGTGCATTGGAATATAAGTACGCTTTACACCTTCAAATTCAGTTTTAAGGTTTTCTTCAGTGGGATCGACAACGACTGAGGTTTTTTCGCCAAAAATTAATTCTTCAACCTCAATGAATCCAAACATAATGCCGTGATCGACGTTTCTTGCGTAAATCTCGTAGATTTTGCCTTGGTTATTGAAGATAACTTTAAATATTTGATTTTCTGACATTTTTTAACCCAGTTATGATTTTATCAAATGCATTCATGCAAAAAGGCGCGAATCATAGCATAGAAACTACCTGTCGCTATAGTGACTATGGCGAATAGCTTAAATTTCCGCCGGGTCCGAGTGGTAATCCTGTCCAGATCCAGACAACGAGCAGAATTAACCAAATGGCTAAAAATGCGAGAGTATACGGCAACATCATTGCTACGACTGTGCCTAGACCCGAGCCACGCACGTATTTTTTTACTTCCATAATGATAATAATCATATAAGGATTCATGGGCGTAATAACATTACTGACAGAATCGCCAACACGATAGGCCGCTTGCGTCAGCTCAGGACTGATGCCGACTTGCATTAACATCGGAACAAATACAGGGGCAAAAAAAGCATATTTAGCGGAAGAAGATCCAATAACCAAATTAATCGTCACCGCCATTAAGACAAAGCAGCTTAATAAAAAGGCATCATGAATATTTAAACTGCTTAAAAATTGGCCGCCGGAAATGGCTAGCATTTGTCCTAGACCAGATTGATTAAATGCGGCAATAAACTGCGCGGCAAAAAAAGCCATAACTATATACGGCCCTAACTGGCTCATGACTTTGCCAAGTATCTCGGCAACGTCACGATCACTTTTTATTTTCTTCACTAATACGCCATAAAGTAAACCGGGAACAAAAAAAAGTATAAAGAGCAGAGGAACGGTGACTTCTATCCAACGATCAAAACGCTTACCTGTGCCATATAAAGGCCCCGTTGTTAATGTAATGGCAAAATAAAAAAGTATTAGTAAAACGAAAACCGAAAGACAAGAATAGAGTAAGGCGCGTTTTTCAGTTTGTTCTAATGCGGTAAAGTCGTTCTCGAGGTTTTGGTTAGCAACACCTTCAATAGCAGGTTCAACAAATCGTTCGCTCACGAACCAGCCTGTTAAAGTTAAAACAATGGTAGAAACAATCATAAAATACCAGTTGCCTGTTACCGCAACTTGATAGTCAGCATCAATAATCTGTGCGCCAGCTTGAGTAAAGCCGGCTAATAAAGGATCGAGTGCAGTGATAAAAAAGTTCGCACTAAAGCCGGCAGAGACGCCAGCAAAAGCAACGGCAATACCGGTTAAAGGAGAGCGGCCTGCCGCGATATACAATGCAGCAGCAACAGGAATCAAAACAACATAACCGGCATCTAAAGCAATAGAAGAAAGAATGCCTAATAACATTGTCGCAGGTGTTAATAAACGTTGATTAACATGCGTAATACAGAATTGTAATAAAGCAGGAAGAAAGCCTGTTTTTTCAGCCAGCCCAATGCCTAACATACCAACAAGAACAATGCCTAAAGGTGGAAATTGAATAAAGTTTTTAACCAGACTTGATAAAAACCACCATACACCATCAGAAGAGATTAAATTAAATGCGTTAATCGTTTCATCTTTTGGACTAACAACAGACCAGCCTAGAGAAGATATTAATGCAGATAGAATAAAAACGATGATTGTGCCAATGACAAACAAGCTGGCA
>JBMZNW010000185.1:348-4033 GCA_049619915.1 Gammaproteobacteria bacterium | reverse complement strand
TATAGGAAGGTCTTCACCAATAACACCGGTTGAAAAAGGAAGTACTTCGGCTTGTTCACATGTTGCCAATAACGACAATGATTGACAGGTTTCTTTAGCATTGGCGATACCTAATTCGCCTGTACCTGCATTTGCATTGCCTGCATTGATCAAACAATAGCGCGGTGCTGTGCTACTAAGATTAGCTTTTGCAACAATAACCGGAGCGGCACAAAATTTATTTTTAGTAAAAACTGCCGAGCTTACTGTACTTTCACATAACTCAATTAATACAACATCGTCTCTATCTTTATTATAAATATTTGCCGATGCAGCAAATAAACGAAGTCCATTAACAGGAATTAACTTTGAAGGAAGCTCTAAACCAACAGCCATAGTGTAATCCTAGAATAAATAATTAATATGAAGTATATCTTAAGGAATTAGCTTAACTTGCCATGACATTGTTTATACTTTTTACCAGAACCACATGGACAAGGTTGGTTACGTCCTATCTTAGGTTTGTTTCTTGTATAAGGTTTCTCTGCCGATGCAGCCGCCGGAGCCTGAGATCGTGTTTGTGCTTGCGCTTCAAGGTTTAAACTACTTTGCGCAGGAGCATGATTAAAATTCATGTTTTGCTCATGTTCCTGATTCTCTGCTAACTCAACATCTTCCTCAGTTCGAATATTAACTCTAGAAAGAAAAACAACAACATCATGCTTGATACCATCTAACATTTGTAAAAACAGTTCAAACGCTTCACGTTTATATTCCTGCTTAGGGTTCTTACCAGCAAAACTTCTTAATTGAATACCTTGTCTAAGGTGATCCATATTGACTAAATGTTCTTTCCAATGTCTATCCAATACATCAAGCATGATCTGTTTTTCAATACGTCTCATCAAATCAGGCGTGATTATTTCCTCTTTTTCTTTGCTAAGCTTATCCATTTCTTCATGTAGTTTTTCTCGAAGACTTTCTTCATGTAAAGATTTGTCTTCAGCCAACCACAAGTCAACATCAACAGTTAAATCAAACTCATGTAGAAATGCATCTTTTAATCCTTCTATATTCCACATTTCGTCCATACTGCCGCGAGGTATATAGCTATCAATAACATCTTCAAGAACTTCATAGCGCATTTCATTCACTTCTTCGAGAACACTTTCACCATCGAGTAAATCATTACGTCTTTCATAGATGACTTTACGCTGATCATTAGCGACATCATCAAACTCAAGTAAATGTTTACGAATATCAAAGTTATGCGCTTCTACTTTGCGCTGTGCATTTTCAATTGCACGTGTGACAAGCTTCGATTCGATCGCTTCACCTTCATCCATACCCAGTTTTTGCATAATTGAAGAAATACGATCTGATGCAAATATACGCATCAAATTATCTTCCAGTGAAAGATAAAACCGACTCGAACCAGGATCACCTTGACGACCTGCACGACCACGAAGCTGATTATCTATACGACGTGATTCATGTCTTTCTGTACCAACGATATGAAGTCCACCGTTATCTAACACCTGTTGATGAACTTGCTGCCATTCATCTCTAAGTTTATCGACTTCAGTTTGTTTCGGATCATTTAACAACTTAAGTTCAGCTTCATAGTTTCCGCCAAGCACGATGTCGGTACCACGACCAGCCATATTTGTCGCAATCGTTATCGCACCCGGTTTACCTGCTTGCGCAATAATTTCCGCTTCTTTTTCATGAAACTTGGCATTTAAAACCTGATGTTTAATTTTCTCTTTATTCAGTAAGTTCGATAAGTATTCAGAAACTTCTATCGACGCTGTACCGACAAGAACAGGTTGGCCTCTTGACTGACAATCCTTAATATCTTCAATCATAGCGGTATATTTTTCTTTGGCCGTAAGAAAAATAACATCACTTTGATCATCACGAACCATTTCCATATTAGTTGGAATAATGACAACTTCTAAACCATAGATAGACTGGAACTCGAAAGCTTCCGTGTCGGCAGTACCTGTCATACCTGATAGTTTTGCATATAAACGAAAATAATTTTGATACGTTATTGAAGCGAGTGTCTGATTTTCATTTTGAATTGTAACGCCTTCTTTCGCTTCTATAGCTTGATGCAAGCCTTCTGACCAACGGCGGCCCTGCATGGTACGCCCGGTAAATTCATCGACGATAACGATTTCGTCATCTTTAACTATATAGTCAACATCAACATGAAATAAATGATGTGCTCTTAATGCAGCATTTAAGTGATGTAAGATACTGATATTGACTGGGTCATATAGAGCTTGCCCTTCTTTCAGCACATTATTATCTCTTAATAATTGCTCAATATGATCGTGACCATCTTCAGTAAAATAGGCTTGTTTGGATTTCTCATCCAAGGTGAAGTCACCTGGACCATCTTCTACTTTTTGCGCAACTAAATTTGGAATTAAAGCATTAATTGTCATGTAAAGATCTGATTTGTCATCGACCATGCCAGATATAACTAATGGCGTTCGAGCTTCATCAATCAGGATCGAGTCAACTTCATCGACTATGGCAAAGTTTAATCCGCGTTGCACACGACCTTCATTACTAAAAGCCATATTGTCACGCAAATAATCAAAACCAAATTCATTATTAGTTCCGTAAGTAATATCACATTGATAAGCGGCTTTTCTTTCTTCTGTTGATAAACCACTGACAATAACGCCGGTAGTCAAACCAAGAAAACTATAAATTTGTCCCATCCATTCAGAATCACGCTTAGCCAGATAATCGTTAACAGTAATCACATGAACGCCTAATCCTGATAATGCATTTAAATAAGCTGCCAAAGTCGCAACCAAAGTTTTACCTTCACCGGTTCGCATCTCAGCAATATTGCCATTATTCAAAACCATGGCACCAATCAACTGAACATCAAAATGCCGCATATCAAGAACGCGTAAACCTGCTTCTCTGACCAAAGCAAAAGCTTCAGGTAAAATATCGTCCAGTGTTTCCCCTTGTGCCAGTCTATTTTTTAACTGTCCTGTTTTCTTTGGAAACTCATCATCACTGAGAGACTTAATTTCATCTTCCAATGAATTAATTTTAACTGCTATTTTTCTCAGCTTTTTTACAACGCGATCATTGCGTGATCCAAATATTTTTTTAAGTAGGCCGGTAATCATTTTTTAATATCTTTATTATTGTTACGTAAATTCTTTTTGTGTTGTTACACAGAATGAATATAGAAAGGATAAGAATGCGTTGTTATTTCAAGGAAATATACTTTTTCGGATTTACTGCTTTGCCATTATGTAACACTTCAAAATGGACATGCGATCCAGTCGAACGACCCGTTGAGCCCATCAATGCAATAACCTGCCCTTGCTCGACTTTCTGTCCGACAACAACGAGGTTCTTTTTATTATGTGCATAACGTGTTTGATAACCATTGCCATGATTTATTTCGACAACATTACCATAGCTATAACGTGCACCTGACCAAGTTACAATACCGGAAGCGACGGCAAGAATTGGAGAACCGGTTTTACCGGCGTAATCAATGCCCCCATGAAACTCAACTTTCCCAGTAATGGGATCGACTCGCTTTCCAAATAATGAAGAAACCCAGCCGGTTTTTGTCGGACTACCGGTTGGAAAAGTTTGTTGTTGCAGGATCAACATTACTTAAATTAGGGCAGCTATTATCTTGAGATTGAAGGCCTAA
>JBMZNW010000185.1:0-338 GCA_049619915.1 Gammaproteobacteria bacterium | reverse complement strand
TTCCATTGCCGATAGTTTTTCTGCTCTATCCTGAACTTTGAAATTTAATTCTTCCAATGCAAGCAAGAAATCATTGACTTCCATGGTTTTGTATTCATTAATAGGTTTTGGACCACCCAAACCAGGCACCGCATCAATATCAAAGTCTATCTCTTTTAAGTCAGCCATATCTGCTAGGCGAGAGCCAAGCGCATCTAAACGCATAACATGAGACTGCAAAGTACTTAGTCTAGCCGATAATGCATCAAGGTTTTTTTCAGCGTTATCTTGTGCTTGATCCAGCATTTTCTGCTGGGTTTCAATTTCTTTACTCCAGAGAGGCGCTGCTTGACTATATA
>JBMZNW010000184.1:0-4061 GCA_049619915.1 Gammaproteobacteria bacterium | reverse complement strand
ATTCCTTTCGGTTTTTGTCATAAAAACTTCATAAAACAACCGTTAAATTTTTCGCGTATTGGTCGTTAATTTATTCAACTGACATAGCAATGTCACAATGCAATGCTACTTTTTTAGCATGGAAGTTAGGTTACAAGGATTGTTATTGCCAGGGACGGCAAGTTTAAATTCTATGAACCTAAATGAACGACAAGAAAAATGTATGTAACGACATTAAAGGAAATTATAGATGAAAAACGACTACAACCGGTTTTTCAGCCTATTTTTGATTTAACCGTACCTGAGATTACCGGATATGAAGCATTAATCCGCGGGCCCAAAGATTCAATCTTTTATAATCCTAAAAATCTTTTTGACGAAGCCAAGAACAATAACCTGATTGTTCCGTTAGAGTACTTATGTCTTGAGATAGCCTGTCGTGAATTTAAGGAAAAAAAGATTAAGGGAAAACTGTTCGTTAATATCAGCCCAATGAGTTTGATTGAAGGTAATGCTCAAAAGCATATGGTGGGAATACTTCAGGATAAACTCAATATTGATAAAGAAAAAGTCGTTATTGAATTATCAGAAAAATACCCTGTTGATGACTATGCACTGATTAGCGATGGTATTCGTTATTTAAGAGACAGTGGTTACGAATTAGCCATTGATGATTTAGGTGCTGGTTATTCTAGTTTGCGTGTTTGGTCAGAGTTTAGCCCTGAGTATGTCAAGATCGATAGACATTTTATTGATGGTATTAATCATGATCCGGTCAAATACGAATTTGTGCGCTCTATTCAGGAAATTTCCAGAAGTCTCGGTTGTAAAGTTATAGCGGAAGGAATAGAGACAGAAGACGAACTGAAGTCTATTCGTGCCTTAGGCATAACGCATGGCCAAGGCTTTCTATTAGGTAAACCTGATTTAATGCCAATTGAAGTGCTTCCAATAGAATTAAATAACATACTCAATCCCTTGAGAAAGGTTATTTATCATCGTTATGACGAATCAATGATTGATTTAATGGAACATTCTACACCGTTTATGGCAAACGATAAGTTGGAATATATCGCGGACAAAATGCGGGAAAATACAGCAATAGATAGTATCCCCGTTATAAAAGAAGATATTCCGATAGGTGTTATTACACGTAAAACAATATTTGAATTATTCCTTGGTCACTATGGTAGAGAACTGTATGCCAAGAAACCTGTAGAACACTTTATCGATAGCGATGTGCTTATGGTGGATAAGCATAATTCCTTGTCTGATGTTAGTCGCAGATTCACTTCGAGCAATCAGGTTGATATGAATATTGATATTATTATTACTGATCAGAATAAATACATTGGTGTTGTTAAAACTAAAAAGTTATTACAGAAAATAACAGAGCAAAAAATTATGAGCGCGCGTCACTCTAATCCATTATCGATGTTGCCGGGTAATGTACCTATCTATGAATGGATTGATGATCTGCTTGAGAGAAAACAAAACTTCAAGTTGGCTTATTTCGATCTGAATGATTTTAAACCTTATAATGATATTTATGGTTATACGCGCGGAGACGAAGTCATACTGTTATTGGCGGAAATCATTAAAGAAAATATTGATCCTGATACTGATAGGGTCGGTCATATAGGTGGTGATGATTTCGTTACTATTTTTCAATCAAGGGACTGGGAACAACGCTGTCAAAATATGCTCGCCCGTTTTGGTGAAGAGATAAAATGTTTCTATAACGACCATGATCTTGGTAATCAAGGTATTCATTCTTATGATAGGCGTGGTGAAAACCGTTTTTTTTCTATCCTTAGCGTGGCGATTGGTGTTGTTGAACCGGACTGGCGAAGTTGTCAGTCACATCATGATGTTGCGGCTATTGCAACTGATGCAAAACATGAAGCGAAGAAATTGAGAGGAAACAGGCTTTTTCTATCTAGGCGACGTAGTCCGACACAGATATTTGATTATGTAGACAACTATGGTGCTTGAAGCCACTCGGCGACTTGCTTAGCATAATAAGTCAGAATGCCATCAGCGCCTGCTCTTTTACAGGAGAGTAAGGATTCTAATACTGTACTTTTTTCATCGAGCCAGCCGTTGTTCGCAGCTGCTTTTAACATCGCGTATTCACCACTGACATGATAAACATAAGTTGGTTGGCCAAACTGTTCTTTAATGCGATAGACAATATCAAGATAAGGTAAACCGGGTTTAATCATCACCATATCAGCACCTTCAAGTATATCGAGCTCAACTTCAGTTATTGCTTCATTTGAATTAGCTGGATCCATTTGGTAGGTATATTTATCACTACCGCCAAGGTTTTTAGCCGAACCAACAGCATCACGAAAAGGACCGTAAAAGCTGGAAGCATATTTAGCGGAATAGGCCAGAATCTTGGTATTAATATAACCATTTTCTTCCAGCGCTGATCGAATCGCGCCAATACGCCCATCCATCATGTCGGATGGCGCGACAATATCGGCACCTGCTTCGGCATGAGAAAGTGCCTGTTTAACCAAAACCTCGACCGTTTCATCGTTGATAACATAGCCGTTGTCATCTGTTAGTCCGTCCTGACCGGAAAGTGTGTAAGGATCGAGCGCGACATCTGTAATAACACCAAGCTCAGGGTGATATTGTTTTAACTTACGAATAGCGGTTTGTATCAAGCCATTAGGATTCCAGGCTTCTTCGGCGTTGGCGCTTTTTTTCTCATCAGAAACAACAGGAAATAAGGCAATAGCTGGAATACCGAGTTCTACCAGTGTTTTTGCTTCGTCCAGTAATAAATCAATACTGACTCTTTCTACACCCGGCATGGAATCTACACTGAAACGTTGATATTCGCCTTCGATAATAAACATCGGATAGATTAAATCATCGACAGTCAGCGTTGTTTCGCGCATTAGCCGACGGCTGAAGTCGTCACGGCGCATTCTTCTCGGACGTGTTGTCAGAAATACTCCATTTTTTGATGTTTTGCTCATTTGTTACTGAATTTATAGTAATGTTTGTAGTCTATGTAAAATATTCCTAGTGTAACCTAAAATCCCGATAGCACCATAAATAAAGACAGCATAAAGACATCAGGCCGACATGGATTATTTACAGTCATTTTTTATTGAACATCAAGCCGAATTTAGAATGTACAGTTTTGTCATTCTAATTTTATGCTTTGCCGGTCTAGAATTAGTTTGGCCAAGACGCGCCGCTGATGAAAACTCTAAATACAGGCGCATAAATAATATGTTGTTATTGGGTATCAATTTTATTGCCGTTTATATACTGGTTCCTTTGGCAACATTTGAAGCGGCTTTATTTGCCGCTGAGAATAATATTGGCTTGTTAAACATGCTTTCCTTACCGGTTTTTTTGAATGCGATTTTGACGATTATTATTTTTGATCTACTGATTTATATTCAACATGTCGTTCTGCATAAATTCAGTTTTCTTTGGCGAGTTCACCGAGTACACCATACGGATTTGGAATTTGATGTAACCACAGCGATTCGTTTTCATCCTATCGAAATTGTTCTGTCAATGTTTTATAAATTGGCAGCGGTATATCTTATTGGCCCAGTTGCGTTTGCTATTATTTTATATGAGATAGCTTTAAATGCTGCGGCATTATTTGGCCATAGCAATATATTGCTAAATCAGAAACTTGATCGCATTCTAAGAAAAATATTTGTCACGCCGGATATGCATCGAATTCATCATTCTGTTGTCAGACATGAAACAGACAGTAATTACGGCAATATTTTTTCAATTTGGGATAAACTTTTTAAAACTTATCGTGCCTTACCAGAAGCAGGATATAACAATATGGTGATCGGACTTGAACATTTCCGTGATCCTGAATCAGGGCGAGTATTTCAATTATTAAAAAATCCATTTACAACGAGTAATAAATTATGAACCAAGAAAATGCAGTATTAGAACGTTATTCAGAAGGCGCAAATGAAAGACAGGAAGCATTATGTTGTCCGGTCGATTATCAAACAGATCTGCTGAAACTATTACCACAGGAAATTATTGAAAAAGATTATGGTTGTGGCGATCCATCACGTTAT
>JBMZNW010000183.1:0-4093 GCA_049619915.1 Gammaproteobacteria bacterium | reverse complement strand
TGAATATACTGAGGAATAACAATAGAGATCAGAATAAATACAGGAGCCTGTATTTATTTCATCACCTCCACAGCCTCCCGCAGCGTGGTTAAATAAATATCAGGCCGGTATCCGGGCTTATGAGTGATAGTTATCGATTTATTCGCCTTCCCATGTTTGAAATTCAACACAGTGGCTGATGAATAAACGCAAACTCATTTACCGTTGCGGGGGCAGCGTCGGCTTTGCCAAAAATAATAAAAACTTTAACGCACCGACTTCCCGTTTAACACAACTGCAAAGCAGTTGGCACCTAATACTTTCAATCGCGGAGGATACTGTCTATCCTATACATGTCAAACTAAAATTTGATTAAACTAATAATAATTAAAAAAGCATAATAAAAATAAAAATTGAAGATAGCGCTGAATAATAAAAACAACTGATCAATAAATACTCCTAAGGGAGGTCATAAATAATGATTGAATTGCTGTCTAAGAAACATATTGTTGCGAAGGAAGACTTTAATCGTTGGCTCATAGCTCCCGCAGCTTTAGGTATTCACTTATGTATAGGTTCTGTTTATGCCTGGAGCCTGTTTAATCCTTCTCTAGTAAAACGACTTGGTGTTGTTACCAGCGCCGCAGATGATTGGTCATTAAAAAGCGTTGTTTGGATTTTTACTGTTGCCATTGTCTTTCTTGGATTAGCTGCCGCTGTAGCCGGTAAATGGTTGGAAAAAGTCGGGCCACGTATGGTCGGCGTCGTTTCTGCCTGTTGTTGGGGTGGCGGTTTTATAGTTGGTGGTATAGGCATCCTTACCGGTCAACTCTGGTTATTATATCTAGGCTATGGCGTTATTGGTGGCTGCGGTCTGGGTTTAGGTTATGTTTCTCCTGTTAGTACATTAATCCGTTGGTTTCCAGATCGACGCGGTATGGCCACAGGTATCGCCATTATGGGCTTTGGCGGCGGCGCCATGATTGCAAAGTTCATGATCGAACCCTTTATTAAATTATTTTATAAAGCGCCTGATTATCTCGGTACGATTGATAGCGTTTCGTTAACAACCGATGAAACAGGACGACGACTCGCAGAAATAGCAGGTCAATTACAAGAAGTGGTTATTGTCGGTGCCAATGATGTTGCCAATATGCTCGTGCCCGGGCCTGAAGGTGTTTATGTTGTCGGTACAGGTACTGTTGGTGTTGCTCAAGCATTCTTTACATTAGGCGTCATTTATTTTGTCATTATGATGTGTGCCGCGTTTGGTTATCGCGTGCCACGCGAAGACTGGAAACCGAAAGGCTGGGAACCTCCGGTAAAAGAAAAACAAAATGCTATGGTCTCGCAGCATAGCGTTCATATTGATGAAGCACTTAAAACGCCGCAGTTCTATCAACTCTGGATAGTTCTCTGTTTTAACGTAACAGCAGGTATTGGCGTATTAGCCGTTGCAAAGACAATGATTAATGAAATCTTTGGCAGCAGTCTGCCTGATATTGTCGACTTTGGTTTTGCTTCAACCTACGTCCTCATGATTAGCGTCTTTAATATGTTTGGCCGGATTATCTGGGCCAGCGCATCTGATTATTTAGGTCGTCGAAATACCTATTGGATCTTTTTTACGCTAGGCATTCTTTTATATTGCTCAATCCCTTATACAGCACAACAAGCCAGTATCAATCCTTCAGTAGTTTGGTTAGTTTATTTTTATGCCGCAACAATGATTATTTTCACCATGTATGGTGGTGGTTTTGCAACGATACCCGCCTATCTAGCCGATATATTTGGTACTAAGTATGTCGGCGGTATTCATGGGCGTTTATTAACAGCATGGGCCAGTGCCGGCGTGTTTGGTCCTTTAGCAATCACCTCATTGCGAGAAATTTCAGTAAAAAATGCGATTGATGATTTAGTAGGAAAAATTGATCCCACCGCTTTTCAGTCAAAATTCGGAGCGGGCATAGAACAGTTAGATCAACTTGTTGCTGCCAAAACAGTGACTATCAGTAAATTGATGGAAATCGCACCGACTGGAACAGTTGATCCGACATCCAGTTTATATAATACAACCATGTATTTGATGGCTGTTTTGTTACTCGTTGCCCTTATAGCGAACGCATTTATGCGACCGGTCAATCCAAAACATCACATGAAAGAAGAAATGTTCTAAAAATGCACTTTTTTCACTATAACAGCGTCAGCTCCGTACTCGAATGCTCATGTATAAACTCATACACTGCGCTTCTGCGTGCGGTGCTTCCTTGTTCTAGTAAAAAAATCACTATTTTTAGAACCATTTATTTGGAGAACTAAAATGTCCCTTTCTTTTAACAATGCGACAGAAGTTTTTATCTTTATTATTTTATGTTCGATTTATGTCTGCAGCATACTCTGGATTTATGGCGATTCAGCGACGCGTGATACGGGCATTAAAGGCGCCATTTTACCGCTTATTTTTGTTATAGCTGCATCACTAACTTTAACACTAGGCATGAGCTGGACATTAATCGTATGGCCGATTGGCTATGCTGCATGGTTTTTCCTACGCCCTTCTAAATCGCAGGTTATTACAGAATAATTTAACTCTCTGGCAATCGCTTGGAATACCCCTATTCATCGTCTATACTGCGCAACCTTCAAACATGCTCTGAGGAGCGCTGCGACAACAATACTGTTGCCAGGCTCAGGGTCTTCATTAATAACCGCGCTCGCTTAAAGACAGAAACTAAGCGAAATGACGGATAGAACAGAACAAATCACATCTTTAATCAAAGAACGTATTCTCGTCCTCGATGGCGGCATGGGTACGATGATCCAGTCTTATAAACTGGAAGAAGAAGATTATCGCGGCGAACGTTTTGCCAATCACTCTTGCGATGTCAAAGGTAATAATGATCTACTGACATTAACGCGCCCGGACATCATTAAAGCCATTCACAAAGCTTATTTTGAAGCTGGTGCCGATATAGTCGAAACCAATACTTTCAATGGCACGTCTATCGCGATGGCCGATTATGAGATGGAAGACCTTGTTTATGAGCTAAATCAACAAGGTGCGGCTATTGCTCGTGAGATTGCCGATGAGTTAACAGAACAAAACCCGGATAAACCGCGTTTTGTTGCCGGTGTTCTCGGCCCAACAAACCGAACAGCATCTATTTCACCTGATGTGAATAATCCCGGTTATAGAAATATTACCTATATGGAGCTGGTCGAAGCTTATACCGAAGCAATTCGTGGTCTAGTTGACGGCGGAGCTGACTTCTTATTGGTTGAAACCATATTCGATACGCTAAATGCAAAAGCTGCCCTATTTGCCATTGATCAGTATTTCGAAGAGCACGATATTCGCTTGCCAATCATGATTTCCGGCACAATTACAGATGCTTCCGGGCGTACATTAACCGGACAAACAACAGAGGCTTTCTGGAATTCAGTAAGACATGCCAATCCACTTTCAGTTGGATTAAATTGTGCCTTAGGACCCAGTGACTTACGACAATATGTTGAAGAACTTTCTAGCTTTTCGCAAAGCTATATTTCTGCCCATCCGAACGCCGGTTTGCCTAATGAATTTGGTGAATATGATCTCGATCCCGAACCGATGGCTGAACATATAAAAGAATGGGCAGAATCAGGTTTATTAAATATCGTTGGTGGATGTTGTGGTACCACACCAGATCATATCCGTGAAATGGCAAAAGTCGTCGAAGGTGTTAAACCGAGACAAATACCGGATATACCTTTGGTGCAACGCTTGAGTGGCCTTGAACCTTTCAATATTACCCCTGAAGTTAATTTTGTGAATGTCGGCGAAAGAACTAATGTCGCGGGTTCGCCAAAGTTCTTGCGTCTGATTAAAGAAAAAGAGGATCTCGACGCGGCACTGGAAGTCGCACGTCAACAAGTTGAAAACGGTGCACAGGTTATTGATATCTGTATGGACGAAGGCATGCTTGATTCAGAGCAGATGATGGAAGATTTCTTGAAGTTAGTTGCTTCCGAACCGGATATTAGCCGCGTGCCTGTCATGATTGACTCGTCTAAATGGAGTGTTATTGAATCAGGGCTACGCTGTGTACAAGGCAAACCTATTGTTAACTCAATA
>JBMZNW010000182.1:3818-4100 GCA_049619915.1 Gammaproteobacteria bacterium | reverse complement strand
CTGGAGGCGCGGGTGCTGCCGGAGCTGGTTTTGGCGATATATTCGATAGTGTCTTTGGCGATATATTTGGTGGCGGTGGAGGTCGTGGTGGTAGCCGCGTACATCGTGGTGCTGATCTACAATACAATCTTGAACTGTCTCTGGAAGATGCTGTAGCAGGTACAAGCGTTAAAATTCGTGTGCCGAAAATGGTTGAATGTAAAACCTGTAAAGGTTCTGGTGCAAAAAAAGGCAGCTCTCCTGTGACGTGTCCTACTTGTGCCGGACATGGGCAGGTTCGCA
>JBMZNW010000182.1:0-3808 GCA_049619915.1 Gammaproteobacteria bacterium | reverse complement strand
TTTTTCTCCGTACAGCAAACTTGCCCTCAATGTCGTGGTCAGGGAAAAATCATTAGTGATCCTTGTAATCCTTGTAGTGGGCAAGGGCGTGTTCGTGATACTAAAACTATTTCAGTTAAAGTACCCGAAGGTGTTGATAATGGTGACCGCATCCGTTTATCAGGCGAAGGTGAAGCAGGCGAAAATAACGGGCCAGCAGGCGATCTTTATGTGCATATCAATGTAAAAGATCATCCTATTTTTGTTCGAGATAATACTGACCTATATTGTGATGTGCCGATTAGTTTTTCTACCGTTGCATTAGGTGGGGAACTAGAAGTGCCAACCTTAGACGGTAAGGTTAAGTTAAAAATTCCTGCTGAAACACAAAGCGGAAAGTTATTCCGTCTTCGTTCAAAAGGTGTACGTTCTGTTAGGAATTCAACTAAAGGTGATTTACTTTGCCGCGTTGTTGTTGAAACACCAGTTAAGTTGAGCAGTAAACAAAAAGACTTACTCAAACAGTTCGATGAGTCGATGAAAAGTGATGGCAATAAACATAGTCCGCAAGCGAGTACTTGGGTTGATGGAGTGAAGAAGTTCTTCGACTCCATGACTAGTTAAAACACTTCTGAAAAGCCCACTGCTCTTTTGCATCTATGCGATCGCAGCATGAGTACATTCGTGCGTTTGAAAAACTATTTGTGTCTCGTTCCGAAATAAAACTGCTTAAGCTCACTTTTTCATACCATTCTTAATGTATAATCTCAGTTTTTATTATTAACGAGAATGACAATGGCAGTTAGAGTTGGTGTTTGTGGTGCAGCAGGGAGGATGGGTAAGACTATCCTTGAAGTCTGTAATGATAATGATGGTGTAGAAGTTACTGCGGCAATTGAGTACAGCGAATCACCAATGCTTGGATTAGATGCCGGTGAAGTTGCTGGCCTCGGTAAGTTGGGCGTTAGTATTACCGATGATATTGCTGCTATTGCTGATCAAGTCGATGTCATTATCGACTTTACTTTAGCTTCTTCGGTCGCAGCGAATATTCAAAAATGTGCCGCTTCAAACTGCAAAATGGTTATTGGCACAACCGGTCTAAGTCAAAACGATCAGGACTTGATTAAAACAGCATCAGAAAAGATTGCTATTGTTTTTGCGCCAAATATGAGTATCGGCGTGAATCTTTGTTTTAAATTGCTTGAGATGGCAGCACAAGTGATTGGTGATGATACAGATATTGAAATCATTGAAGCACATCATCGGCATAAAAAAGATGCACCATCTGGAACAGCGATACGTATGGGTGAAGTTGTTGCGAATACCATTGGTCGTGATTTAAAAGAATGTGCTGTATATGGTCGCGAAGGTATTACTGGAGAAAGAGATAAAAAGACGATTGGTTTCGAAACGATCCGTGCTGGTGATATCGTTGGTGATCACACAGTCATGTTCGCAGCAGATGGCGAGCGTGTTGAAATCACACATAAAGCAAGTTCCCGTAAAACATTTGCTACTGGTGCAGTAAGAGCAGCACGTTGGTTAGCCGATAAAGAAGCAGGCTTATTTGATATGCAGGATGTTTTGAATCTTAAATAAACCATGTCAGATGTAAAACAGGTAGAAAACCTTTATAAACATTCTTACTTAAGTCTTATCGCAACATTATTTGCTGCGGTTCTTGTTTTTTGGTTGTTTGAATCTGTCGCGGACAAACAGGTTTTAATAACGTGGTTTATCGTTTTTACCTGTGTAACTGTTATTCGAATATTCTTATCCTGGTATTTTTTAAATCATCAACATAAAAATATAGAGTCATGGCTATTGATATTTGTAGCTGCTTCACTGATATCAGGTACATTATGGGGTTTGACTGGTTTTATCTTTATAAAAGAAGGTAACCTTACTTTATTGGATTCTGTTTTATATCATGGTTTATTGCTTTTATTTATAACTGCGCTTATTGCCGGTTCTGTAGTTACTTATTCTTCAAGTAGATTGGTTTATTTGAGTTTTTCTGTTCCTGCTGTAGTACCGCAATGCTTTTTACTTATTTCGTATGGTGATAAGTATCATTCATTTCTAGGCGGTGTTGTTTTAACTTATGCTTGTGTGATGTTTGTTATTTCTGTTTATTTTCATCGAATTTTTTCAGAAAACAGTAAGATTGAAGAAAGAAATGAATATCTGGAGTCTGTCCTAAAAGAAAATAATATCAAGATAGATTAGATTTCTTTGGGTTCTAATGTTGTTGATGCATAAGGAACAACAAGAGAAACTTCTCCTTCCAGATGTTGTTGTTTTACTTTTCGCCAGTGTTCTGCGCTTAATAAATCTTTATGGTATTTCATAAATTCATTTTTTAGTTCATCGTTCATTGAAAGAAAGCGTATAAATTCTTCAGGAAACATATCGTTTTCTGAAACGTAGTACCATGTTTCAGCTAACATATCATCCTCATAATCACTTGCTTCAGGTATATCTCTGAAATTACATTCTGTAACCAGAGCAACTTCATCGTAATCATAAAAAATGACACGATTATGTTGTGTCACACCAAAGTTTTTCAGTAATAAATCACCGGTAAAAATATTTGTTTTTGCAAGATCTTTGATAGCCTGACCATAGTCAATAATGGCTACTTTAGCTTCTTCTTCAGATGATTCATTAATGTACAAGTTTAAAGGACGAACACGCCTTTCAACATAAGCATGTTTAATTAACAAGTTTCTACCTTCAGTACTGACACTTTCACTGGCATTGTTAAGCAAGTCTTCTCTGAGGTCTCTGGAAAAACGATGAATAGGAAATTCAAGATTTAAAAATTCCTGTGTGTCGATTAATCTTCCAGCGCGATCATGTTTTGAAACAAGTTTGTATTTATCAATGACATCTTTACGAGAAATGGTTTTTGGATAACCAAATTTATCTCTGATAATTTTAAAAACAAGATTATATGAAGGTAATGTAAAAACAATCATTACCAAACCTGTATCACCATCAGCATGAACAAACTTGTCTCTAGTCTTGCTCAGATGTTTGGCGAAGGTGCGATGACGTTCAGTCTTGCCCTGTCGAAGGCGGCCTAAAACAGTATAAAGTTCGTCAATCGGTTTTTTCGGAAGCATTGACTTAATAAAATGAACTGCACCAATAACAGAATTAGGATCTGCAAAGTAATAGGAACGTGTATAGCCAAAGATGATACTGATATCTTCTTCGTCCATAAAAACAGCATCAACACTTATTCCGCTTTCTTCATTTTTAAATGCAACGACAATCGGTGATTCACCTTCACTATGAATTAATTTGCCAACGAGATAAGCACGGGCTGCTTGATAGAAAAATGTATCAATAAATTCAAAGCGTAAATATTCTATTTCTTCTTCGAAGTTAATTTTTACATGAGAATTTATAGCTTCAGCAATGTTCTGAGCATTACGATCTACATTGTCATAAGGAACACGAAAGGAAAAGTCATTTAATATTGTTTCAAATATTTTTTGTAATGATATCCAGTAGGGGTAGCGCCTTATGTTTAATGACATGATGAGTTGTAAATCATCTGACGGACTAGATGAAGTAAACTCAATGTTAGCATCAAGGCCTTCTGTACCGAAAATACGACGCGTTGTTGAATTAAAGAATGTTTTTATAAAGTCGTTATCAGGTACTTCATAAAGACGATCAGAAAAATAAGTTCTTATGCTATTCCAAAGCTTTTCATCTTCTATTCGGTCATCAAGAACTTTTCTAAGGGCTAGTACGACACGGCGTGTAGATTTTTCATAAAGATCAACACGGTCAACAATGTCTTGTTGATGCC
>JBMZNW010000181.1:0-4122 GCA_049619915.1 Gammaproteobacteria bacterium | reverse complement strand
ACCAACAAAACCACCTTGCAGGATGCGTTCTTTTAATGTCGGTTCCTGAACTAATAATGCCAACATCGCGCCACTGGTTGGGTCTATTGGAAATGGATGAATACCAGTGCCATTATTTTCAAGTTCAAGTGCCATGTTTTGATAGTGCTGACTCGGTTGTCTGCCGGGCTCTATCAGTTTTCCGGTTTCAGGCAGGTTTCTTAAAAAATGACCTTGAGAAACAGCATTGAAGACACCGACGCGTGTAACGTCTTGTTCAACTTCATTACCTGCTGCGGTAACTATCTTTCCTTTGAATTTAACGACCTTACCAGACTCAACCATCTCATCCATGGCAAGTAGCCAGAGTTCTTCCAGTTCTTCAATTGATGGCAATTCTTTTCGATCAGCG
Organism: Gammaproteobacteria bacterium; assembly: GCA_049619915.1. Lineage (GTDB taxonomy): Bacteria > Pseudomonadota > Gammaproteobacteria > Eutrophobiales > Eutrophobiaceae > UBA7359. The sequence goes on along the minus strand of JBMZNW010000181.1, from coordinate 3,731 downwards.
AAAACTTCAAGTATTTCATCTCTACCCGGTTTTTGTGCAGAAACTAATGATAAATCGATAACGCTATTGAGATCGCCGGCAATTTGTCTAACAACACCATCAAGCTCGCCTAAGGTTCCCATTTTATCTTTCAGAATTTTGTTCTGTTCAGATAAGCGCTTTTCGTAAGCGGCGTAATTATTTTTTAATGTCTCGCTGGTTTTCTCATCTTTCTGTAGTTTTTTTAACGCAGCTTCAAGCAGTTGTTTTTGTTTGCTTAGTGCGTTTTTAAATTTGATTTCGCGTTTCGCAAGTTCTTTGTTTTCCTGAACACGGTCTTGTTTTACTTGTTCTAATAACTCTTGCAGGCTTGTTGGTTCTGCCGCATAAAGAGGTGAAATGAATAAAAACAGGCTGGCTAAGATAATTTTTTTCATGCTTATTCTCCCGCCATACCAATTGGTAGTTTTATTAACTCAGGCGGCGCCTGTTTCTTTGCTATTTGTAGTCCTTTATTAATTGAGCGATCAAATTCTGATGACAGTTTCTGCCAGGACTTGCTTTCTTTATCCCACAAGCCACTCTGAGCGCCATCCAGTGTTTGAAACGCCAATAATAGTCGGCCAACACGTAATACATCGACAGTGTATTCCTGACCGTCCATTGTGATTGTATCTGTATAAGTTTCAATTGTGCGTCCGTATTCAATTTCAATTTGATGGGCTTCCATAATTCGGCGGTACTTATCCGGAAGATTGACATCAGGTCTATCTATAATTTCTTTCAGGAAAGCAACACGGTTTTGACGTTCGTTCAATAGGAAAGGTAAATCAAGCTGAATGAACTGCTCTAATGTATCAATCATCCTTAACAATAACGGCACAATATCTCTTTGTGTTTCGTCTACGTTGTCTAGCTGGCGCTGAATAGAAGTAAGCTCATTCTTTTGTTGCCGAATTAATTTAGCAAGCTGCTTATTGTATGTCTTGATGCTGTCAGATTTTCTTATCGTGTCACGATATTGCCTGACCATGTCTTTGGTTTTAATGGCAATCGTTTCTACTTTTTTTTGTGATGTGACAATCTCTTTTTGAGCTTCAACTCTTGTTTCGACGGCAGACTTTAATGTGTCTGTTTCTTCTGCGTAGGTATTGAGTGAAAAAAAACTTAGAAACAGTACTGCAATATAGGACTTTTTGTTCATATCCATGAGGAATTTTTCTCAATTTATTATATAGTTACTGAAAGAAAATTTTTGATATTGTAGATTAATACATCCTATTAATACACTAAATTAGTAATTTTATTACTATATTTTTAAGAATTTGCTTAAGCAGATAACTCTGGAGCAAATTTCCAAACCTTGAGTGAATAATCTAAATGAGTCTCAGAGTCAGGCTAAATTTCTTAATTACCTTACTATTTATTGGGTTATTCATTTTCAGTAGTTTTTACATCATTTCAAATGCACGAAAGACAGTACAACAAGAAGTCGAGTCTACTGCTGATTTAGCGTTGAAATTAATTCAGATTGCTATTTCATCGAGCAAATTAGAGCAAAATAAAGATGAGCATCTAGCGCTATTAAATAACTTGTCAAAACTGGATCAAACGGGTCATTTATATATTGATATTCAAAGCGCAGATGGCCTGTTAACAGCAAACAAGAGCTTTGATGTATTGGCTAATGCCGATGCGCCAGACTGGTTTGTAAAATTAGTACAACCGCCGCCGACTGAAATCCAACAGAAGTTTTATAATTCAGTAGTTAATCCGACAGCGGTTATTATTCGAGCTGATCCTTCGAATGAAATTGATGAAACATGGAATGAGGTGAGTAATATTCTCATCTTTTTATTCCTGTTCATCATTCTTGCGAATATCTTGCTCTATATTGCTATCGGGAAATATTTATCACCTATCGATAGAATTCTCGAAGGCTTATCAGGCATAGAAAAAGGAGACTATGAATTAAAACTCCCGCATTTTCGCTTGCCAGAACTTGATCGTATTTCGCAACAATTTAATCACATGGCAGAAGTATTACTCGATAGTAAGGAAAAGAATAAATCACTCACGCAAAAATCTCTGCAAATTCAGGAAGAAGAACGACGTCATCTCGCTCAGGAATTGCATGATGAATTAGGTCAAACAATAGCGGCAATAAAAGCGGTTGCTGTTGCGACATCTAATAATAAGCAACCAGACAAAGAACAGGTTGATGCCAGTGTAAAAACCATTATTGAATATTCTGATCATATTTATAAAGTTGCAAAAAATATGATGCAGCGTTTGCGCCCGTCAGTTTTGGATGAGCTCGGTTTAATTAAAGCATTACAGAATATGATTGATGACTGGAATGAGAGGCAGGATGATGTTTTTTGTCACTTCGCTTTTTCTGATATTCCGCCTGATTTATCAGAGTCTTTAAAAATAAGTTTGTTTAGAATTGTTCAGGAAAGCCTGACAAATGTATTGAAGCACTCATCAGCGAATACAGTTTCGATCTCAATGAAAAAAGAAATTACGCAAGGTGTAAGTAATATTAATCTGATAATAGAAGATGATGGAGTAGGCTTAGATCTAGGTAAAACAATGACCGGGCTAGGCTTGCCAGGCATGAAAGAAAGAGTTGAAATGAACCAGGGAACAATTGAAATTAAAAATAAACAAGATAACGGGCTAAAGATAGAAGTACTTGTTCCTGTTAAAACAGAGAGTGAATAATGAGTAATGTTATAAAAGTAATGTTAGTAGATGACCATGCTGTAGTGCGTGCTGGCTATCAAATGTTGTTGAAGAACTCGTCAGATCTTGAAGTCATTGCAGAAGCAGGTAGTGGCGAAGAGGCGTACCGTTTACATAGTACGCATCACCCCGATGTCATTGTCATGGATTTATCATTACCGGGCATTAGCGGACTGGAGACGATTAAGCGAATTAATGCGCGTGATAGCAAAACGAAAATACTGGTATTCAGCATGCACGAAGAAACTATTTTTGTCGAGCAAGCTCTGCAAGCTGGCGCAAGTGGTTATATTACTAAAAGCTCCGACCCTCAATTACTAGTCGAAGCAATCAAAAAGCTTGCTAATGGTGAAAAATATATTGATCCAGAATTGGCGCAGCAATTAGCAATAGAAAAGTCACGAGGACAAGATTCGCCATTATCTGATTTCTCTGCGCGTGAATTTGAAATCTTTTGTATGTTGGCAGAAGGCTTAAATACCAGTGAGGTCGCAAAGAAGCTTTCTTTAAGTTACAAGACAGTAGCTAATTACAGTACGCAAATTAAAACTAAACTTGATGTGGCGACTGTTGCTGATATAGCTAGAATAGCTATCAGATATAATATTATTCAGGCTTAATTGTAAGATTAATTATTAAGAAAAGAATAGGGAATAAGAGTCGAGGACAAGAATAGAAGATAAGGGTAGAAGATAAAGGTAGAGAAAAAAGGATGAGCCTCATAAGAGACTCATCCTTTGAATGATTTTAGTCGTGAACGACAACACCCCATGGAAATTTACCAACAGTAACAGTCTTGATAACTTCATTTTTATCAGTATCAATTACTGAAACAGTGCCGCTAACACCATCAGTAGTGAAAAGACGTTTACCGTCTTTAGTTAAAGCCAAGCCCCAAACTCGTTTACCAACAGGTATCATTTTTATCATTTTAAAATTGTTGGCGTCCATCACTTGCATCATTCTCAGAACTTTCCCGGCCAAATTTATATTTGACAATGGAG
>JBMZNW010000180.1:0-4148 GCA_049619915.1 Gammaproteobacteria bacterium | reverse complement strand
TCCAGACACCATCAATAAGTATGAGTCTATCAATTTCATTTTCCTTAATACCTAAGACGTTAAACACATCACTACTAACATTCCATGCTTCGACAGTAGCAGTATCTCCATCAATTTTAGAAGACGTAATGCCAAACTCGATTACTTCAACTTGTCCCACTTTCACGATATTTTTCCAATCTTCGATATACGCTTCGCGAGTTCGACCGTCATGCATAGTCGCTGAAACTAAGTCATAATGTTTACCAAAATCTTGATTTTGAAGAGCAGTAAAATGGTTCAATACTACGTCTTCCGGAGTATTTCCTTCTCGATATTCAGCAGACCAAGCAACTTGTAACATGCTCAAAAACAATAATACCGTAATACTTATCATTTTTATCGTTCGCATAATCTATTCCTCCTCAAAAAGTTATGCGTCCCCATAAATGAGGACGCAGGCTATCTTACGTTATGTAGCGCTATTTGGTGCAGCAGCAGCACTTTCTGAATTTGCTTTAGACTCTACCTGACCAAAAATAAATTTAGGTCTGAAGATATAGGCCATAGCAGGCATCAAAAATAGTGCAGATACAGCTGATACAGCAAGCCACAAGCCAATCAACATACCCATTTCAGCCTGAAATCGTAGCGATGAAAATAACCAAACACCGACACTTGCTATCAGAACTAATGCTGTAACTAGTACACCTCGACCTGCACAATGCAGTGATATCGAAATTGCTTCTAATGGTGATTTACCCAATTGATACTCACTTCTAATACGGTCACAAATGTATAGAGTGTAATCAACACCCAAACCAATACCTAATGCAGCTACCGGAACGGTGTTAATGTTCATGCCTATATTTTGCCAGGCCATAAATGCAAAAGTAACCAAGTTAGCTAAAACCACAGGGACCATAAAGAACATGCCCGCAATACTAGAGCGATAAACAATGATACACATCATGACTAATATGAATAAAGCCAACGCAATCGACTGAATCTGACCAGAAAGAATCACTTCATTTACTGATGCAATTACGCCGATTATCCCACCAGCCAACCTGAAATTAGCAAGCTCTTGAAGCTCAGGGTTATCTTTGATGAATTGTTTAATACGAGCAATAGCCGTTTGAATCGTAATACCTTTACGATCTGAAAAGTACAAAAGAACAGAAGCATAATTTATATCAACATCGGTAAAACGCAATAAATCGCCTGGTTCAGATGCACGTTCGTACATAAAGATTAATTCACCGTTACTATCGGTTGTATTACCTAACTCTGAATATTTGAAATTACCTTCACGTAAGGTTGAATTAACGGCAGGAAGAACATCACCAATAGAGATGGTCGCACCAATTTCATCTTGCTGCTCCATGTATCGCTGAAAGCGTAACATACCATCAAGAATTTCTACGTCTTTGATCTTACCAACAACCTTACCGCCAAATTCATTGACAGCGCCTTCTTCAACCCCACCAACCACAACAAACATTCTGTCAGCACCAGGGAATTGAGTATTGATATCCTTAGAGTCGACATTGTAACGACCATCCGGCCACAAAATTGGAGAACCAGGATTAGCATCACCGACCTTCAAATTGACTGCATGGAATCCACTCACAACAAACAGTAAAGCAGCAAGCAGTACAACAACATATCTGGCTTTAGTCGCAACGACATTGACACAGATATTCAGGAAAGGCCTGATGACAAGCTTGTCCAGGTTAAGCGGATGTGCATAAGATTTTGGATTTTTAACCCAAGATAAAAGTACTGGCGTTACAATAATTGAACTAATAGCAACAGTGCCCACCCAAACTACAGCGAGTACAACCAGCTTTTGAAGTAAAGGGATTGGACTGATTGCAACAACCGTAACACAACCTGCATCTGTTGCGATGCCAAGAAGTCCCGGTCTAAGCAAATCTTTTAAGGTAGCACGCGCCGCATCTGCAGAATTAAGGTCTTGTTCATGTCCCTCGACCTTATCAATTTCTTCATGAAAACGTGTGATCATCTGTACTGAGTGCGACACCGCTCGTGCAGTAATCAACATGGCAACCACAACGACAAGCGGGTCAAAGTGAATACCGCAAAGCTGAGCTACACCTAATGCCCAGATAGCACTTATAGCACCAGACAAGAGCGGTAATATTGTCCCCCGCCAAGTTCTATTAACGACAAATAATAAAACAAGAAAAATCAGTGTTGCTATACCAACAAGCTCCATAGTTTCTGGTAAATAGTGGTCAACCCAACCATACAATATAGGGTTACCCACCAAACTTATGTCAACGGTGTCATCATCAAGTTTTTCAATCAAAGCGTATGCTTGTTCGTAAGCAAGATTGAAGTCCAACAAATTATCAAAAAAATCGACGGTAATCAGTGTTGCTGTTAAGTCTTTTGAGACATAAGGCCCGTACACTAATGGCGTACGTAATATCGCCTCTCTCATAGCATCAATTTCTGCCTGACTTTTAGGTAAGTCGGGCCACATGAAAGGAAAGCTTTCAATCCCTACTGTAGATGCGCGGGTCTCTTTAAGCTTTTTACCAGCAATTGAGTAGATCTGGAATTCGTTAATCGCATCGATCTTATACAAGCCCTGAGTCAAATCCCGTATTTTTTTCAACACAGGCATCTGAAAAATATCACCTTCTGTTGACTGAACCATAAAGGTGATAATGTTGGTACCGCCAAATGTATCTTTAAACTGCTCGTGTACCTTTATATATGGATGACTTGCAGGCTGCAGATCTTCAAATACCGTTTTAACCTCTATTTTATGAGCAAAAGTAGCCAAGAAAGCAGTAATAACAAGAACTATTGCTAATACTACTTTTCTGTACTTCATGCAAAATAGCGAAAAATTCTCTAACATTTTTTTCTCCACCTATCAAAAAGCAAACCTGCAATTTGCCCTGATGTATTCATTATTATGTAATACTTATTATTATTTGAACTTAAAAAATTAATCTGCCAATAATGTCCAGGTATCTGTTTTTAAGTCCAATGCCCCCACTGTTTGGCCTACTGCAAGAATATGCGGTCCATTTATAGCCATTTCTGTGTGTGATGTATAATCAGTAGCAGAAAGGTTTTTAGAATCAAACTGAGTTAGGTCACTAGAAAATTTTATCCATTTCCCTTTATTTCCAATAGCCACCCATTCTTGCGTTTCTTCAGACCAAGCAACGTCCATCAAATGTTCTGTCATTCCTGACTTTTTAGGATCGATATAAGTCCATGTTTCTCCACCATCATTGGTTCCAGCAATAGCACCACCAAGGCCTACTACCACACCTTCTTGTGGTGTGCGAAATGCAATTGCGGTAAAACTATTCGGACTATCTGTCTGAGTATCTGTCCAAGTTTGCCCGTTATCTTCACTTTTAAATATCAAGCCAAATTCACCTGCAATATAAAGTGTATTTTCACCGACAAAAGTAATGTCATTCATAAAAACATCTTCTTCTTCTCGTACTTGTTTCCATGATTTACCATAGTCTATACTAACAAGAATCATCCCCATCTCACCTACAGTCCATGCTACTCCATTCGGATAAGTGTGGACACGAAGCAATTTATTAGCTACTTCTGACTTAGGTGATTCAACCTCTAACCAGGTATTACCTCCATCATCCGTAACAAGCGTAACCCCCTCGTTACCTACTACAACTGCTCGGTTTTCATCCCAAGCGCTAATATCTTGAAGATGCGATTGGACAGGTGATATTTGATCTTTCCAGCTGAGTCCTTTATCAGTAGTTTTGATAATTTTTCCGTAATTCCCTACCGCTAAAAAATCATCATTATTTATGCTGGTTATGCCAAAAAGATTGTCTCTTACATTAATTACAGGCGGGATGACTTCTTCTACCACAACTTTAGGCTTTACGAAGATACCTGCCCAAAGCAAAGCACCAACAATAGCCCAAGGCAATATTGACAACAAAGTTAATATTGCTTTTTGACCTAGTGAAACTTTTACCTCTTCGTTCATTTTAACCTCTTCAATATTCCTTTGTACTTTATTGATAATTGATTAGTTAGAAGCAACTGATCAATTATAAGTAATTGATTAGTTTGGAGTAACAGATCAATTACTAATTATTATTCTGTTACAAATGCCGACTGGGATTACACCTCAAAAA
>JBMZNW010000179.1:0-4190 GCA_049619915.1 Gammaproteobacteria bacterium | reverse complement strand
TTTCTATATTGATCCCAGTTTAAACGAGCAACGCAATTTAATGATTTATCTTCAAGTAAGTATAAAGAGGAAGTTTCTACTTCAAGATATCCAACAATAGTACGCATAAATTCATCAATAGTGTCTTCTTGATTATTTTGCTGATTACCCAAATTTGTAATGATTCTGATACCGGATAAGGAATTCAGTAGCTGCATGAAATGATTACCCAGAACATCTGCTCTGTTTAGATTTTCTGGAAGGTGTTTAGTTAAAGGTTTCATTATTATGTTTATTAATATTTTTATTATTTAACCAATTCATCAACAAGATTTTTTATGCCTTCAACTTTTTTAAATGATTTATCAAGATAAGAAGCTAATTCATCTTGATTAAAGTTAAAATTATTTATTATTTCTGTTTCCTGCAAAGGATCGTAATTTGTGTCGAGCAGCCATTGACGTGAAATTCTGGAGCAATAACCAATTAAAACAACAAAATTAGCGTTTCTTTCGTTGTAGCCCAAATCATGATGATGCTCAATGACATCAATAATCTCATAAGGCAGTTTCCATTTTTCTGCTAACCATGCTCCAGCTTCATGATGATTAAAATCCATGGTGTTTTTTTCGTAGTCTATTAAGCGTTGCTCCTTGTTCGTCATGGCCTCGGTAAATAATTCAGTCATGATGTTAGGGAAGCGATTAACTAATACCAGTATGCCAATATTATGTAGTAACCCGTATAAGTAGACCTGGTTCGCATCTAATGCTTGTTTTTTATCAATATGGTTTGTAAAACCGCTTGCAAGTTCGGCTGTTAGAAATGCGCTGCACCAGTAGCGACTGACATCAAAGCTTTGGCATTTAGTCAGATCAAAAACGCTACTCATGGCTATGCTTAATGCATAGCCTTTGACTAAATCGAGGCCAAGCACATTAATAATGGCTTCTTCAATCGTTGAGACATTACGGCCAAAGCCAAAAAAAGCTGAATTGGCCATGCCAAGTATTTTCGCTGCTAGCCCAGGATCTTTTTTAATAATCCGAGCAATGTCATCCATATCGCTGTTGTCGTCATTACTCGCGATCAATATTTCCTGAGCTATTGACGGCATTGGTGGTAAGTGGTCGATTTTCTGGATTTCAACCCTAACGTTTGAAAGTTTTTGTTGTGCTGCTATATCACAATTCGTCATTATTTTTTAACTAGGTAAAATTCGATAATTTGTTATCGGCATGTAAGAATGATTACTTGAGCAGAAAATTTATTAATTTATTGTTGCAAATGCTTTATTTTATTTCTTATTCTTAAACTGTTAGTGTTTACTTATTGTGATCAATTATCCAAATATAGACCCTGTTGCCCTGGATCTCGGTATTGTCAAAATACACTGGTATGGCATTACCTACGTCGTGGGTATTTTCATCGCCTGGTTATTACTACGTTATCGCGGCAAACAGGAATACTGGCAGTTTAGTGATGAGCAAGTCTCTGATCTAATTTTTTATGCCATGCTCGGTATTATTATTGGCGGCCGACTGGGCTCGGTTTTGTTTTACAATTTTTCTTATTATTTGCAACATCCGATAGAGATTCTCTATATCCAAAAAGGCGGTATGTCTTTCCACGGTGGTCTGATTGGTGTTCTTATCGCAGTCTGGTTTTTTGCCCGGAAAATAAAATCGCCTTTTTTTAAAATCACTGACTTTATCGCGCCCGTTGTGCCAGTGGGAGTAGGTTGTGGCAGGATTGGTAATTTTATCAATGGTGAACTCTGGGGTGGCCCCAGCGATTTACCTTGGGCGATGATTTTTCCCGATCCATTAGCGGGCGGAGTTCCGCGTCATCCTTCGCAGCTTTATGAAGCGATTCTCGAAGGTTTGGTTTTATTCATTATTCTCTGGTGGTTTTCAAAAAGTCCGCGTCCGCTAAAAGCGATTTCCGGTCTTTTTCTTACAGGTTATGGCTTTTTCAGATTCATGGTTGAATTTGTTCGTGTGCCTGATCAGCATATTGGTTATCTTGCCTTTGATTGGCTAACAATGGGCATGGTCTTGTCGCTACCTATGATAGTATTCGGTTTATTATTATTGATGCTTGCCTATAAAAAATAATGTTTCAATATTTAGAACTTTTAAAACACGTTAAAGAAAACGGGACTAAAAAAGAAGACCGTACCGGCACAGGTACAATCAGTGTCTTTGGCTATCAAATGCGTTTTGACTTAAGCGATGGTTTTCCTTTAGTCACAACGAAACAATGTCATCTAAAATCGATTATCTATGAGTTACTCTGGTTTCTTAAAGGCGATACCAATATTAAATATCTCAATGATCATGGCGTCTCAATCTGGGATGAGTGGGCAGATGAAAACGGCGACCTCGGCCCGGTTTACGGAAAGCAATGGCGTTCATGGCATACCGGCAAAGAGACCATTGATCAAATTAGCGATGTTATTCAACAGATAAAACAAAACCCGGATTCACGACGTTTAATTGTCAGCGCCTGGAATGTTGGCGAACTAGACAAGATGGCATTAATGCCTTGCCATGCGTTTTTTCAGTTTTATGTTGCTGATGGCAAGTTGTCATGTCAGCTTTACCAACGTAGTGCCGATATCTTTCTAGGTGTGCCGTTTAATATTGCGTCCTATTCATTATTAATGATGATGATTGCGCAGGTCTGTGATTTAGAAGTCGGTGATTTTGTTCATACCTTTGGTGATGCGCATATTTATTTAAACCATCTCGAACAGGTTGATACACAATTAGCACGCGAACCTTTCCCATTGCCACAGATGAAACTAAATCCAGATGTGAAAGATATCTTTGAGTTTAAGTATGAAGATTTTGAATTAACAAACTATCAGCATCATGAAAAAATTACCGCGCCGATAGCGGTTTAATTAAGACAGGGATAATTATGAAAGTAAGATTGTTCTATTTAACAAGTTTGTTGTTGTGTTTCTTTTCATTTTCAATTCATGCCGATGAACAGAACAGAGAAGAACCGGGGAAAATTGTTAAAGATACAGTCGATCAGGTCTTATTGGTTTTACAGGATGACAGTCTTGATGAAGCAAAAAGAAAAGAATTAATTACCAATTTAATAACGCCACGTATTAATTTCAAAGATATGTCCCGGCGTATACTCGCAACAAACTGGAAGGCGGCAACAGAACAACAGCAACAACAATTTACAGATTTGTTTCAACAAATCTTAATTAATACTTACTGGATACGCATGAATCAGTATGCCGGTGAGAGAGTTGAATATATTTCAGTTTCTTCAGAAAGAGAAGCTTATGCTACCGTCGATACCATTATTGTCAGAGATGAAAGCGATATTGAAATTCCATTGTCATACCGAATGAAACGTTTTGTCGATGTCTGGTATGCCTATGACTTTGTTGTCGAGGCTTTAAGTTTGGTGCAAAGTTATCGTAATGAATATAACGCGACGATTAAAAACTATGGTATTGATGGTTTGTTAGAACTATTGCAGCAAGAAGTCGACAGTTACACTGATTAGTCTTTGTTCTATGAAACTATCAATCATTGTTGCGATGGACAGAAATCGCGTTATCGGTAAAGGCGATGCTTTACCGTGGCATATTTCGGAAGATCTAAAACACTTCAAAAAGATAACGATGGGTAAGCCCATTATCATGGGACGCAAAACGCATGAATCCATAGGTCGCCCACTTCCGGGAAGAGAAAATATCATTCTTACGCGTGATACAAATTATCAGGCAGAAGGCTGTACGGTATTAAATAGTCTTGATGCAATTATTGAACATTGTAAAGATATTGAAGAAGTGATGATTACCGGTGGTGCAGAAATATATAAACTGGTATTTGAACAGGTGTCTAACTTATACCTAACAGAAGTGCATACAGAAGTAGAAGGCGATACTTACTTTCCTGAATTTGAACGAAGTGAATGGAAAGAAATTTCAAGAGAAGATCATAAAGCAGATGAGAAGAATGAATTTGATTATAGTTTTGTACTATTGAATAGAAATAACTAACTTTAAAACCAAAGTTGAAAGTTTTTCAAGGAAAGAAGATATGTTTAGAATATTAGTCACGTTATGTTTATTATTTTTTCAAGTCTTAGTTTCAGCAAATCAAACATATGAATTACTTTCTTCATATAACAATGAAGAGAGAAAAAAAATTTTTAGTAAAGCTCTGAGGCTTTCTAAT
>JBMZNW010000178.1:0-4225 GCA_049619915.1 Gammaproteobacteria bacterium | reverse complement strand
ACTCATTAGCTACGGGGCTTTCGGCGCGCTCAGTATTCAAGTTGCAGGATACGGCTTTGCATTAGGTTTGGGAGCTGTTTTAGGTGTATTTTTGGCCAGAAAACACCTTGAAAATATTGATGTCGCTCAATTCCGACAATACACCCTGTTGTTAATGTTCTTCTGTGGCGTTGCTATGTTAGTTAAAGCCTTTTAAGAATAAAAAATTACAAATATATTAAAACGGTAAGCCATTATTTTTATTAGTTTTTATTATTCTTATTGCAAATTATTAAGAATATTGCCCAAATAAAATATTGCGGTGCACAATTTTTGGTTTACAATCAGTATTAATCCCTTTCCATTTACATTTAAGAGGTTTTCAACATGGAAATCAAAGACAGAGTTGCATTAATCACGGGTGGCGCGAGTGGTATTGGTCGCGCTGTATCATTTGAACTTGCTGCCAAAGGTGCCAAGAAAATTGCAATGGTTGATATGACCGATGCAGTGAAAGAAGCGGCAGCAGAAGTTAATAAAGAAGCCGGCAGAGAAGTCGCGATTGCTTTTCAAGGCAATGTGACTGATGACGCGTTTCGTGAAGAAGTTTTCTCAACAATGGAAGAAGACTATGGAATGGTAAGCATCTGTGTACCTGCTGCGGGTATTACTCGTGATGCATTAGCTATTAAAGTTGATAAGGAAACCAAAAAAGCAGCCATATACCCTGTTGAAAACTTTAAATTGGTTGTTGATGTTAACCTCATTGCGCCGATTTACTGGGCAATGCAGATGATTGCGAATATCGCCGAAGATAGAGCACAACAAGGCTTGAAGAAGTGGCACCCAGATGAAGGTGTACGTGGAACGGTTGTATTTATTGGTTCTATTTCATCTCAAGGTAATAAAGGTCAGGTGTCTTATGCTTCAACTAAAGCAGGACTTGAAGGCGCAGCGGCGACTTTAACTAAAGAAGCTATTTTCCACGGTGTTCGTTGTGGTGTGATTCATCCTGGATTTACAGATACACCTATGGTTCGTGCAATGGGTGATGAATACATCGAAAAATATGTATTACCTGACACACAATTAGGTCGCTTGATTCGTCCACAGGAAATCGCTGATGCAATATGCTTTATGATTTCTAACTCAGCAGTCAGTGGTGAATTATGGGCTGATGCTGGCTGGCATCCTTCTCCAGCGTAGTAATTACTATCGCTTAGTTCTTATAACCTATAGAGAGCCTTGCTTATGCAGGGCTTTTTTATTCATGACGTTCAGCGCAGTGAATACATAATGTCACTGATGGGTTGTTTTCAAGACGGGCAATAGAAATTTGCTCAAAACACTCCAGACACTCGCCATACGTGCCCTCTTCAACTCTTAGCAATGCTGATTTAATACGGACAAGCTCCAAATCTCGTCTACGTTTTGCTTCTAATGACATGGCCTGCGCCTGCATGGCATCCATACGCGATAATCGCCCGACACGGGTCTGATCTAATTCAACAGGTTGGGCTGCATCGTCACCTGTTTTAATAATGTCGTTTATCTCATCCTGTTTTTGCTCTAAAAGCGATTTAAAATAAGCGAGATCAATTTCAGTTGCTGTCATAGAAATGAAAGCCTATGGACACTCTTCATCGCTATAATTCTTCAAAGTAATTTCTTTTAAGTCTGGATAAGCTTCATCTCTGAAATAGAGCCAATTTTCCTTATTCAAAGTGTCAAACGTTCCACCTGTCTTAATATCAATAAACACCCAACGCTTTAACTCGGTATCAACCGATTCATGTTTAATGCAGGCCAATATCCTTTTTGCGTTATAGCCCAGCTTTAAAATAGAAGCCTCGATCATTTTGACCTTATCTTTATTAATAACATAATACTCACCCTGCTCATTTTGTTTTAGTTCATGTCGGCCGGGCAGTTTTTCGGCGAATAGCGGTAAAGTAAATAATGATAAAACTCCCGTTAAAACAATTCTTTTCATACACTTATCCAATTTTTATGATTATCAATTTAAAATTAATGAAATACTAAAATTAGTTTAGCAATAGCCAGAACACTATCCAAAATGCTACAAATAACCATACTCTAGCTCAAAGTCATGTAAAGTTAGAATGCAGACAGCACCCGAGGTATTATTTTGGCCGTATCTTCAATGAGATAATATGAGAATCATCTCCCGTTTCGACCTCAATATCTTTTGCCATCGGCCGCTGTATCTTCTAAGATTTCCATCTATATTTAATAACTTACAAAGGAACTCCTGCCGTGGCAGACAATCAACAAGATAAGCCCAGGCCACGCCTACTTGGTGAATATTTGCCCTGTTCTCCCGGCTCGCTCAGGATGGCAATGCAAAAAAAGCGCGATAATAAATTAAAAGGCATGCCAGTAAAGCGCATTGGTCAGTTATTAATCGAATTAGAAACGATTACTGAAGAAGAGTTAACAAACGCACTACGTAGACAACGGGCCGACAGATTGGGGTTGTGCTCTGTTTTTGAATCTCTTAACCGCGCGGAATTATCGGCAATAGGTAATCAATTTACAGAAATAAGCCTTGAAGCTGATCAGCAGTTTATTTTGGAAGGTGAAAATGATCCAACACTCTATGTACTCGTCTCAGGGAAACTGGAAGTGTTCACCAAAAGTGATAATGGCGATGAAATTCATATTGCATTTGTTGATCCAGTCGAACCGATTGGTGAGATGGGCTATTTTCAAGACGGAATTAGAACTGCTTCTGTCAGAACCACGGTGCCAACTGAACTTTTATTAGCACCCTATAAAAATCTGACACATTATTTTGAACATGTCCCACATGTTGCACATGCATTTTTAAGCGTTATTAATCGTCGTCAAGCTGAAACAAATGAAAAAATAAAAAACACGGATAGTTAATAAAAATAATTATTTAAACAAGTAACAAAATATACAATAGTTTTTTATTACACATGTCTGATTCTAATTTAGAAAAAATATTAATTATTGATGATAATTCTGATTATCGTAAATTAATAAAAACATTCATCAGCAAACTTTTGCCCGGCGCTGAAGTTATTGAATATGATCCAGTCTTTGAAGGCGTACCTGATGATAGCTTTAATTGGTCAGACATAGATGTCCTGTTACTTGATTATCACTTATCCATTGTTGGCACCACCGGGCTGGACATACTCCATAAACATCATAAAAAGAACACATTCCCGGCAACAATAATGCTAACAGGCGCAGGCACTGAAGAAATTGCAGTGCGTGCATTAAAAACCGGCATATATGAATACCTGCCTAAACAATCATTGACTAAAGATAAATTAAAACAATCTGTTATCCACGCATGGGAAGACAAAAAAGCACTACGCAAAAAGAAGCAGGAATTAACACAACATAATCGCTCTTTTAGCAAAGAAGTGTTTTATGAAAACCTTGAAAGAGCATTTGATTCAAACCTTTCTGAACGAGTACTTATTATTATCAAACCTGACAATCTTGATCTTGTAGAAGAACAGATTGGTGTCATAGGCAAAGACAGACTAATCAATTACATTGCTAAAAACAGTTATGACACGTTTAAATTAGGCGCATGTAATCCAAATATTACAAAAATTAGCGACACAGAAATTGGTGTCCAAATTGATTGCCCGAATAATCTGGAGACATTGAGTTTTAATATGCAAGGCTTATGTGACCATCTCACAAAAAGCACTTTTAAATTCGCTGATGAAAAATATGTTTTTTCAGTCAGCATCGGGGTTTTAAAACTTGGACTATTTAATAAAACAGCAGAACAACTCATTTATATAGCATCTAAAGCGTGTGATAACGCCAGTAATTCAATAGGCAATTCATTTTACATATGGCAAGAATCAGACGCTCTTCCTGAGTCTATAGAACAATCGCAAAATAATGTAAGCGCCGCTGAAACTTCATCTACAACAGGAAATGAAGAAGTTGAAGCGAGAATTAAAGCGGCTGAAGAAGAAAAAGAAAAACTTCAGGCTCAATTAAAAGCAAAAGAAGAAGCAGAACAAGCACAAGCTGCATTAAAGGCTGAGCAAGAAGCGAAAGAAAAAGCCGAAGCTGAAGCAAGAATCAAGGCTGCTGAGGAAGAAAAAGAAAAACTTCAGGCTCAACTGAAAGCAAAAGAAGAAGCAGAAAAAGTGCAAGCCGCATTAAAAGCTGAGCAAGAAGCGAAAGAAAAAGCCGAAGCTGAAATGCTGGCTATAGAAGAAGAAAA
>JBMZNW010000177.1:4032-4311 GCA_049619915.1 Gammaproteobacteria bacterium | reverse complement strand
CAACAGCTTTAAGGTTCTTCGATGCCATCACTGTACCGACGCCGGAACGACCCGCAGCACGGTGTAAATCATTAACAATGGCAGAATAAAGGCAACCATTTTCAGCAGCGCGACCCACGGCAGCGATTCTGACTAAAGGATCTTGGTGTTTGTTGTGTAGTAGTTCATCCACTTCCCAGACAGACTTGCCCCATAAATCTTCCGCAGAAATTAATTCAGCTTTTTCATTTTCAATATATAAATAAACAGGCTTTTCCGACTTACCTTCAAAGATAACCA
>JBMZNW010000177.1:0-4022 GCA_049619915.1 Gammaproteobacteria bacterium | reverse complement strand
GCGTTTTTCATTTCATTACCGATAAAACCGCCCGAGTTTGAACAAGCAATCGTTCCGGTCAGAGGACTTTTGGTAACAACAGAATATCGTCCTCCTGTTGATGCCATGGTGCCGGTAAGCGGACCGGTCGTCATGATCATCTTATTTTCAGGTCTTAATGGTTCACATTTAGGGTCGATTTCTTCGACCAGATATTTTGTCGCTAGACCGCGCTGACCTAGATAATCATTGGCCCATTGCATATTCAGAGGTTCATGTTTGATTGAACCATCAGTTAAATTCACACGTAATACATTTCTAGTCCAAGACATTTCTCTCTCCTAGGCTTCTGCGTTATCTTGTGGAAGGTTTTGCGCGGCATGAGCTCGCATTCTTTCCAAACCACCGTGATCGGAATCAACATAGGTGATTGCCTGTGTAGGGCAAGCTTTCGCGCACTCAGGATCGCCACCACATAAATCACATTTATAGACAGTTCCGGCTTGTTGATTGTAATTTACCGTACCGAATGGACAGGCCACTGTACAAACTTTACAACCGACACAAACATCATCAATGACTTCTTTTGCGCCCGTCTTTTCGTTTATAACGATTGCTTCCACGGGACAAGCATGCATACACCATGCTTCAGTACATTGTGTACAGGTATAAGGGACAAAACGTCCTTCTTCGTGAAAAGTAAAAATCTTGATTCGAGATTTGGATGGATTGAAAACGCCTTCAGCTTGATATGAACACGCCATTTCACATTGCAGACAACCAGTACATTTTTCTGGTTCAATCTGTAAAGACCTAAGCATAAATAGACTCCTCTTGTGGTTGTTTTGATTTGAATTCTTAACGATTCAATATCAAACTATTTATAATTGCCTTACAATTTTACGAACTACTTAAACAGGAATAAGTATAATACGAACTTAACTATATATGTAATCCATTTTATAATAATTTTTTCCTTTAAAATTAATATGATGCAAAATGCAACGCTTGTTACTCAAATGGAATATGTAGCCAAAAAAAACTATATTTAGCAAAGTATTAAAATATATAAAAAATGAGGGTGTTTTAATGTCGATGTTGGAAGTATCAAAGCCATCCATTCCAAAAAATCCTAATGCCATATTGAATACTTACGCTGATATTTGGCAAAAATTTATTGGTACTGGCCAACTTGATGACAACAGATTACGTCCTGTTATAGCTAATAGTTGGTTACGTAGCCGTGAATTAGGTGTTAACCCTCATAGTCAACGAGCACAGTCTGTAATTTCAAAGGAGGAGCTCGAAGAAAAATTACACTCAGAAAACCTGGGCATTTCCGGTAAAAGTGTTCTCGATAGAATGGCAAATACCGTTAAAGATACAGAACATGTCATTGTTCTAGCTGATAAATTTGGTCGTATTTTGTACTCAGTTGGACACGAAGAAATCCAGGGTCACTTAGAAGAAATCAACTTCAGACCCGGTAGCGAATGGGACGAAAAAGCCGTAGGGCCAAACGGTATAGGTACACCTTTAGCACTTAATCGCCCTGAACTTATTTTGGGTTCGGAACACTTCTGTGAAGGATGGCAGCCATGGGTCTGTTATGGTGCGCCCATTCATAATCCAAGCACACGTTCAGTCATTGGCTGCATTGATATTACCGGCCCGGCAAACAAAGTTTGTGTAGAAGCAATGGCACTCGCTATATCAATTACGCATTCGATTGAATCCGATCTATCAGTCACGCAACTACAAAGTCGCGAAAGATTAAGGCTGGCTTATCGAGACTTTCAGGTAACTTGGCCAAGTACGCCATCACTCGCTATTGATGAATTTGGATTCATCATAGACACAAATTCACAAGTCTATAATTTAATAGATAAACCTGAGCGAATGCTTAACCACCCTATTCACTCGTTTTTTCCTAAAATTTCAAAATCTGTATATGAGTGCCTGCAAAGCGGTGAAGAAAAGCAATGCGAATATGAAATGCCACAAGTTTTATCTGGACAAACTCGTGTGCATATTGAACCGGTACAAAAAGATAAGGGAATAATAGGCTGCTTTGTTATGTTTATTGACAAAAAACATAGCGGACAGCCTTCTTCAAGTCTTCAATCAAATGAAGACGAGTTAATAAGAAAAGCCTTATTACAAACAGGTGGAAACATCAGTAAAGCGGCTAAGATGCTGAATATAAACCGTACAACGATATACCGTCGCCGTAAAAACTGGCAGTAACAACTGTTAGCTAATTATTAATACAAAAACGGGCATTTTTCCTATGCCGTTTTAATTGAATTTATTTTATATTGGCTTGTCATAATAAATACTTCAGCAAGCAATCTTGTAGCGAATAGGCTATCTGCAATTCATTGTTTTTATTACAATAGATTAACTCCAAACTATAATGGCTTAAACTTATGTTCAAAATATCCACTGATACTTTTTTGTACTCATTATTAATCAGTTTTTCGCTATTTCAGCCGACTGCTTCCGCTGAAGTAATGAAAGTTAATTTTGCCTATGTAGGAGATAGTAATCACCCTGCTCTGCTAGGTGTCAAACAAGGTATTGAAGAAGCAAATCTTCAGGGACAATTTTTGAATCAGGAATATAATCTGGATATTCTTTCCAGTGAAGATATTACTAATCAAGACTTTTCAAATTACATCGCTGTCATGACAGCAACTGATATTGAATCATTTAAAAAGTTAACATCTACTCTTGCAAAGACCCCGATATTCAACCTAAACAACCGTGAAGATGAATTAAGAACGGCTTGTATTGCTAACGCATTACATACTATTCCTAGTAACCGCATGGCCAAAGATGCACTGGCGCAGTGGCATCAAAAAAAGCCAGAGTCACAAGCAAAAGCGCAGGCATGGCATCACGACTTTGTTAAATTTGCCGCGCGTGATTTAAATAAGCGTTTTAAGAAAAACTTCGATGTTGTTATGGATGATTATTCATGGGCAGGATGGGCAGCGATTAAGATGACTTCAGACGCTGTTGCTAGAACACAAATTAACAACTCTGAAAAAATGTTACATTACCTTAAAACAGAACTGAGTTTTGATGGCCAAAAAGGCAGTAACATGAACTTTAGAGAAACGGGGCAATTACGCCAATTATTATTAATCATTGAAGATAATAAAATTGCAACAGAAGCACCTGTTAGAGGCGTTGCAAAACCAGCAACATTAGATAGTCTGGGCATATTAAATTGCGGCTAAAAAATTAGACAAAAGAATTAATAAAATCAGGAGCAAAAAATGAATTTAACTAAAACAACATTAGCTTTCTTAATGACTTTTATCACGATGACTGTCAGTGCTGCACCGACCGGCAGGATTTTTGTTACTAATGAAAGAGATGATACCGTGTCGGTAATCAATGGTTCTACTTTGGAAGTTGAAGCAACCATTGAAATTGGTGACCGCCCAAGAGGTATAGGCATATCTCCTGATGGCACTGAAGTCTATGTCGCTGTTAGTGAAGAAAACAAAATCAAAGTGGTTAACCCTGAAACATTAGAAATAATTAGAGACTTTGAATCAGGCTCTGATCCAGAAACATTTGCAGTTCATCCGAATGGCAATCTCTATATTTCCAATGAAGATCAAGCACTGGCTTCTGCTTTTAATCCTAAAACAGGTGAATTAATTGCTGAAGTTAAAGTAGGACTGGAGCCTGAAGGCGTTGCTATTTCTCCAGATGGCAAGCGTGTCATTGTTACTAGCGAATCAACGAATATGTTGCATGTTATTAAAGTGCCTGAACATACCATCGAACATAATGTTTTAGTTGGTTCCAGACCTCGCGCTGCTACGTTTAGTAAAGATAGTAAAATTGCTTATGCCACTGCTGAAATTAGTGGTGAAGTGATAAAAGTAGATATGGAAACAGGTAAAGTGCTACTACAAGCCGGAACCGGTCATGAAAAATCAAAACCTAAAGATGTATTACTTAGCAAGGATGAATCGGTTATTTATGTCGCAGGTGGGCGTTCTAACAAAATTAAAGTGATGGAC
>JBMZNW010000176.1:0-4337 GCA_049619915.1 Gammaproteobacteria bacterium | reverse complement strand
CTATCAGCACCAAAAACTCCTTTTCCTGCAGCATCGTCTCTTATATCTTTTAAACCTCTTAATGGAAATCTTATAAGCTTTCTTTCTTCAGCTGGTATAGTACCTATTATAGATAAAGCATCTGAGCCTTCAAATATAGTTTGTTCTATATCAAGACCGTTTAAGTCATCCATTGATTTAATTCTAGAATCTTCATATGTAGAAGATACAGTCATAAGTGCGGTTAATTCTGTATTCCATTTCTGTATCATATTTTCGCGTATATTTTGCAGTTCAATATCTATCGCATTAACACGGGCTCTTTCTTCTTCCCATTTAGAATTCGCCTGCTGTAATTCTCTTGCGGAAATATTGTTTGCTTCTTTATGCAAAACCTTCAATTGCTCTAACAACTTCGAAGTATTTTTAAAAGCAGTATTAATGATTTTTCGCTGAGCCTGTGTCTTACGATAGTTAGAACGCATATCAAGCAGTTCTTGTATATCAATCACACTGGAAAAAGCATTATCTTCAGATTGAACTTTAATATTTTCCGTCAGACTTGTTTTGATGCCTGCAAACTGCTGCGTTTCTTTAGCGATTTTAACGATCAAGCTGCCATCGACTAATTGCTGCGCTCCTTCTCCGTCATCGTCATCGTCATCGTCATCGTGAAGACTATTTTCTTTTTCTTCCGACAAGAAAAGATTATCGATATTTCCGGAGAAAAGACTGAATCCGACAATAACTAATAAAATAACAATGATGATTGATATTAATTGTTTCATAGTGTTTCCATTATGCTGTTAATTACTCCAGCATTATTAAACGACTGCTGAGTTATACGTTCCAATTCCTCTATTGTTCTTAACACATCAACCTTAATAGAAAAAACAGCTTGTTTTACTTTTTCAATTTCAAGCGTTACCTGTACCAAGGACAATTTATCTGCATAACCTAAATCAAATTGTTTTTGAATCTGATTAGCTCTCTGCTCTAACTCTTTAAGTAAAAGAATACTATTTTCATAAGAAGCCATTTTATCTATATAGTTTTGGTGTCTTCGGCTTAATTCATTAATTAAGTTCGTTTGCATCACAATGAACTCAGCTTGCAACTTTTTCCTCATTGCTAAAGCTTGTTCTATTTCACCTTCGTGGTTATGAAACAAGGGTAAGACCCAAGACGATCCTAAAGCCCAAACATTACTGCCTTGATCAAAAATAAACCCCGGTGACAGATTGACATCTGGATATTGCTTAAGAATTTCTAGTTTTAAAGCCGCTTCAAGCGCATCATACTCCTTAAGCTTAATCTTTATTTCATGACGGTTACTTAATAAGCTTTCCCGTAATTTTATTTCATCATATTCAGACAACGTTATCGTTTTATTAAAAGCATTAAATTCGAAATCATTTTTATCAAATTTATCTGCTTGCAAACCTGTAACAGTAATTAACTCATGAAAAGCATTATTAATAATGTAGTTCTGATCAGAAAGTTGTAATTGCAGATGCTGTAATTCAAGTCGTATTCTACTTAATTCAAACTGGCTAACTTGCCCTAATTCTTTACGCCTTATCAACAAATCAAGACTTTCTTGCAGCAGTTTTCGCTGTGCTAGCAATATTTCTTTTTGTTTTATTGCTGAAAAATATTCAATGAAGTTTTTGTGTAAATCACTGTAAATCGACCAGACTTGTTGTTGCAGTTTAATTTCAGCGGCATTTCTTTTCGCTAGCGCCTGTTGCTTTTTCGCCTCTCGCTTATCTTCACGCTCAAAGAGAAAATCAAAAACGAGTCCAATAAGCCAGGGCGACTCTGCGGAACCGCTGTAATTTTCGAGAGGAATCGCAACTGTAGGGTTTGGCCTTTGTCCGGCAATAATTTCGCCGGCTTTTTGAATTTCTAATTCAGACTTAGCTACATTAACCTTCTCATTAAAATAAACAGCAGCTAAGGTTAAGCTATTTAAATCCCATTGCGTAATAGGCCAATTATCACTGGGAAATTGATGTTGCTCTAAAAATGATTTGAACTGTTGACTGCGGTGATCTTTTAATACGATATCTTCAACATTCTGCTGTATATCGATAGACTCGCTGACATATTGTTGCTTTGCGCAAGCCGAGAGGATGAATACCAGTATAAAAACCAGACAAGATTTAAAATAGGCTAAGCTGAAATTATTATTTTTATAGTATAAATAAAGCACAGCGTTTTAATATTCGGGAATTTTTCCCAAATATTAAACGCAAACCGTTGTTATTCATAGCCGATTTGCCATATTTCCAATGTTTCTTCATGGAAAGCACCAGTACTGGCATCAATTTCTACTTTCATCTCCTTACCAGCATCGGTATTAATGTCGAACTCATAGACAGCAGTACCATCTCCTTCTATTTCATATTCAATCTCGATAATTTCACCGGGATATTTAGCAAGCGCAATGGCTTTTGCTTCTTCAAGATTAATTTTCATGTGTTTTAGAAATTTTGGGTGTTTTACTCCAAATGCTTCTTCTTCAATTTCAATAACTTTAGCCGTGTCAGCGGCACACTCAATATCCCAGTCTTGATTTTCTTCATCTCTGATATCAAATTCATAAACAGGCATATCATCTTCAATCTTCATTTCAACTTTAATAACGATGCCGGTTTTAGTCTGCATGACAACTTTCAGGCAATCTTCATAATGTTTGTTGCCGTAAGCATACTTATCATCATAAGCATGTGTCATTGATGAAAATATTAAAAAAAATAAGAGCGCTATTTTTGCTGTGGTATTCATATTGGTATTGTTGTTGAAAATAAAGCCAATTCTATGACAAAACAAATGGTCTATAATCAGGAATAATTCCTTTTAATCAAATTTATGCATCCTTATGTTTTATTTGTTTTTCAAATTATTGCTACTAACTAATATTGTTTTAGCTTCTGAACAACAAGATATTCAAATGGCATGTGAACCATTTCTTAGCCAAGTTGAACCTGAGCATCAATCAAAACCATCAACTAACATAAAATATAAAACGGGCTTGTTATGGGAAATAGAAACACCCAATGGAAAAACCAATTACCTGTTTGGCACAATGCACTCTCAGGATTATGCCGTTTCAAAATATCCGCCACCAGTCAGGCTTGCCTTAGTTAAAAGTAAAGTTTTATTAATGGAAACTGTTCCTGATGAAAGAGCAAGTCAGTCATTCATCAACAATATATATTTCAAAGACAACGAAAAATTAAATGAAATACTAGAAACACCGTTTTATGAAGAATTAAAGCTTCGTATTAAAGGTTATGGCGTCGAACAGGAACAAGTATCTAAGCTAAAACCCTGGGCAGCATTTAGTTTAATTGGCAGACCCAGACCAGTACGCGCACCGACACTGGAATATAATCTCATGAAAACTGCAGAGCAGTTTCAGTTAGAAATCAAATCATTAGAAACAATGGATGAAATCTTATCCGCCCTTGATGAACTATCAATGGAAGATCAGCTTGTCATTTTAAAAGACACAATTTGTAATCACGATAAAATTATTAGTGATACAAAACAACTGGTCGACTTATATGTCGCACGCGATTTACAAGGTATCGTCGACTTTAATAAACAGCCGCATTACGATGAAGGTGTGTTTAAACGATTTATGGAAAATATATTATACAAACGCAATATTAAAATGCTTAAACGAATAGAAAGCGCTTATGAAACAGGCGGTGTATTCGTTGCTGTCGGTGCATCACACCTCGCAGAAGAAAAAGGTTTATTAAATCAGTTAAGTAAAAAAAACTATAAAATTACTCAGATATATTAACGCTTATAACCAAGCCTAAGCGTGCGCCACTTCTTTAAACTTATTTCTGGTATTTTTCCTTCCATTCAGAATATGGCATACCGTAAACAAGCTCTCTAGCACCTTCATAATCAAGATCTTCACCTTTCTCTTCTGCCGCCGCCAGATACCATTTGGACAGACAATTCCGGCAAAAACCGGCCAAATTCATTAAATCGATATTCTGTACATCTGTATTTTCGCGTAAGTGTTGCACTAAGCGACGAAATGCAGCTGCTTCAAGTTCAGTTTTTGTATCCATAGTTAATACCGTTAAAATTAATATATAAAGTAAGTATAATCATTCTTATTGCTAAGTAAATTAGTCGAGCCGAGAATATCAAGCCAGTAATATTGAGCTAGGAATTTAAACATAGTCTAAAATCATATCTATTAATAAAAATATCTTAAAAAAATGACTGAACAAGAAAACCTGCATAAAGTTATCATTATCGGTGGTGGCGCCGGTGGATTAGAGTTAGCAGCAAAACTGGGTAACAAACTGGGCAAGAAGAAAAAAGCG
>JBMZNW010000175.1:0-4355 GCA_049619915.1 Gammaproteobacteria bacterium | reverse complement strand
AAGGAAATCTAATTACAGCCGATAAATAGAAAAATAATAACGGCAGAATTAATTATGAGCGCACAATTACAAGTTGCTGAAAAACGCCGCCTGAAACGATTTTCAGCCAAACTAAAAGTTTATTCTCAATTAGATGATGAATTAATTGGCTATTCAGAAAACCTTAATACACAAGGCATGATGGTCGTCACGAAAAGTCCTTTGATAATTCATAAAGAATATAAAATCTGGTTCGGCGCAAATAAAGAAGAAGCTAAAGAAAATAGAATATCGATCACCGCCTATAAAGTTTGGGACAGCGTGACTGCTGATGGAGAACGTTTTTATTATTCCGGTTTACATTTTGTTGCACCGGAAGAAGAATCATTAGATAAGATTCAGGGACTACTCTACAGCCTTGAAGAGAGATAATAATTTAACCAATCGTTTTATTATCGTCTTCCGTTTTAGTGGCGATTTTATAATCAGAATCCTGGCGTTTTAAATTAACCGCGTGTTTCTGTTTATAAATATCGTAAACCTTATCCGCATCGAGACCAGCACACATCATTGCTGAAACAAGAAAGTGCAAAATATCAATTAACTCAACTCGAATATTCTGCATATCAATTTCATCCTTACTCCACCATTTCCAGAGTAATTCTTCATCCAGTTCAATCAACTCTTCTTTCATGGCTTTTGAATAGTTCATCAACCACTCATTCGGCAAGTCATTCACCATGAGTTTATTTTCCATTGCCGCAGCAATGATTTTTTGCATGCTTAAATCCTGACCTTCTTTATCTTTCAGTTTGTTTTTTGCAAAGACATAGTCATTCAGTTCTGTCTGCATTTCAAAAATCTTGTCTAGCATGTTCAATCTCCAAAATCGGTCAGGTGTTATAAATATTAGAGAGCGCTAAGTTACCACGAATAATACGGATGACAAATCCTGACCGAAACTGGTGAATACTATATAATCGCGCATCTTTTTATTCCTTATTAATTTATCATTTATGCCTTTAATTACATTTGATGAGATTTCCCTCGAATTCGGCGATCAAAAAATTCTGAATAACGTCAGTATGGCGTTGGAACCGGGCGAACGCGTTTGCCTGATCGGTCGTAATGGTGCGGGTAAATCAACGCTGATTAATATCATCAATAATAAAATTGAAGCCGATAGCGGTGAAATCGTCAGACAATCTCATCTACGTGTTAGCCAATTAGAACAATCGCTACCGGAAACACGTGATATTAGTGTTAAAGATTATGTCGCCGAAGGTCTGGAGCATTTGCAAGCTCTTTTAAAAGAATACGAAGCACTGTCGCATAAAGATATTGAAAACAACCCACAACTATTACGCGAAATCGAAGACTTACAACAGCAGATAGAAGCGGAAGGCGGCTGGAATATTGATCAGCGTGTCGACACAATTATTTCAGAATTGAATTTGCCAGCTGAATTAAGAATGGATCAACTCTCCGGTGGCTGGCGCCGACGTGTTGCATTGGGAAAAGCGCTAGTCAGTAATCCGCAATTACTATTGCTGGACGAACCAACCAACCATTTAGACTTAAGCACAATTCAATGGCTGGAAAATAAATTCAGTCATTTTAATGGCGCGATATTATTTATTACCCATGACCGTGCTTTCCTACAAAAACTAGCAACACGTATTATTGAACTCGATCGCGGCAAGCTATCCAGCTGGCCGGGCACTTATCATGATTATTTAATTAATAAAGAAAAAGCATTAGAAGAAGAAGCTAAAACCAATGCGCTGTTTGATAAAAAACTAAATGAAGAAGAAGTCTGGATACGACAAGGGATTAAAGCAAGGCGTACTCGAAATGAAGGACGCGTTCGCGCATTACAGGAAATGCGCAAAGAAGTAGCAAAGCGATTAAAACCGCAAAACAAAGCACGAATACATATCGAAGAAGCAGAACAATCAGGCCGTAAAGTCATTGACGCACATAATATCTGTCATAGCTATGGCGAACAGAAATTAATCGATAAGCTTTCATTAAAAGTCATGCGTGGCGATCGTATCGGGCTGGTGGGTAATAACGGTGTTGGTAAAAGTACTCTATTAAAAATATTGCTAGGCGAAATCGAACCAAACGCTGGTACGGTAAAAATAGGAACAAACCTAGAGATTGCTTACTTTGATCAATTGCGACGTAATCTAGATCCTGAAAAAACCATTGCGCAAATTGTAGGAGAAGGTGGTGACTATATAAAAATTAATGGTAAAGACCGACATGTTATTGGTTACCTGCGTGGTTTTTTATTTACGGCAAAACGTGCCATGACAAAAATCAAAGTTTTATCAGGCGGTGAAAAAAACCGTGTCATCCTTGCAAAGCTATTAACCAAACCAAGTAATTTACTAGTTCTCGATGAACCTACTAACGATCTTGACGTAGAAACATTGGAAGTACTGGAAGAACGCTTATCTGAATATAAAGGTACATTAATTATTGTCAGCCATGATCGTGAGTTTGTTGATAATGTTGCTAGCAGTATTCTCGTATTTGAAGATACGGGCGTCATACAAAACTATGCCGGAGGCTTTAGCGACTGGATGCGTCATGGAAAACATCTTGCCGAAATGGATAACCCGACACCGAAAAAACAGGAAAATGATTCTGACAGTTCTAATAAGAAACGTAGCGGCAATAAAAAACTCAGTTATAAACTCAAACTCGAACTGGATTCTTTACCAGACAAAATCGAATCATTAGAAAAAGAAGTCGCGGAACTGGAAGCACAAACAAACGAAGATGACTTTTATTCCAAACCGTATGAACAGCAACAACCAATCTTGGACGAAATGAAAAGCAAGCAAGATGCACTCGATGATGCGATTTACCGCTGGGCAGAACTGGAAAACATGGAAAAGGAATTACAATCTTGAACTTGGATAAGCGTTATCTAATTCATGGACTCTTACCCGCTTTTGGATCAGCGTGTTGTTTTGCTTTGATGGCAATGTGTATCAAGATTGCATCTTCTGAATTACATTCAATTCAACTTGTCTTTTTCAGATGTATCTTTGGCTTATTGATCATATTGCCTATTGTCTTACCTAAAGGTGTCTCGTTTATTAAAACATCGATATTGCCCATGCATATATTCCGCGGTTTCATCAGTATATGCGCCATGTCCTGTTTCTTTTATGCCATTGCTCATATTGGTTTATCCGAATCAACTTTATTAAATGCAACATCGCCTTTATTCATTGGCTTAATGTCAATGCCAATACTGAAAGAAAAAGTCTCTATCGGAACAGCCGTTGCGTTAGTGATTGGTTTTATCGGCGTTGTTTTTATTTTAAAACCCGGCACAGCGTTATTTACGTTCGCCGCATTGATTGGATTATGCTCAGGCTTTTTTATCGCGTCAGCAAAAGTACTAGTGCGATACATGGCAAACACGGAACCAGTATTACGTACCGTATTTTATTTCAGTATCACAACAACAATCTATTCAGGCATCTTAATGATTTGGTTTTGGCAAACGCCGAATTTATATGATGTTGGCATAATGGTATTAGCCGCTATTTGTGCAACAGGCGGACAAACATTACTCACCTACTCTTTCACACATAATGAAGCCGTCACTGTCGCACCGTTTACTTATGTCACCGTTGTAATAGCAACATTAATCGGTTGGTTCGGCTGGAATGAATTACCCGACCTAGGCTCAAGTATCGGTGCAATACTGATCATCGGTGCTTGTTTATCACTTTCCTTTCAAGGCAAGTTACCTAATCCGTGGAAATTCAAAAAGCCTGAAACAGAATAAACCCCAAAACAGCAACCTAGTCGTAGGCTAGGTTCTTCTGCATGCGCTTGTTATACGACACTTTCGCGGTTCCAATTTAGAACATCTACATTCTCTTTAGCCCACATATCTTCCAGTGCCTGACCGTTTTTTTCACTTGCCATTTTGTCTTCTGATTCCGAGATTGGAATTGCAACGAGTGGGTAAATTTTTCCCTCGGGTAATTCCACTTTTGACATTGCAGGCCATTGAAAAGAGGTGGTGAAATACAAATGGGGCAAGTTAGTTTCTGGAAAGTAAGTTTTCATTATGTCTTTGAATACGACACCTGGAGCAACTCTCCATCCATTTTTAATTATGTAGAAAGCCAGCGTAGATAAAACATTGGCTACTCCTTCATAATTACCTCTTTTATCTAATATGATTTCTGAGTGAATTTGCACATCGGGATTATGGCTTTGATCAATTTCCATCAATCCAAGCGTCGCGCAAACAGTTCCTTCATCGTTGGTACTCGTGAAAATAGGTATAGAATGCTCTTCCGATTCGTCATAGTAAACATGAACCGAAATATCTCCCCCTA
>JBMZNW010000174.1:0-4366 GCA_049619915.1 Gammaproteobacteria bacterium | reverse complement strand
AGTATTAGCCAAACATGATGAAAACTACATGCCGCCCGAAGTTGAACATGCCCTAAAGATGAGTGGCAATGAGAATTATAAGAATTATGAGGCGACAGAATGATTCCTGAAATTGGACATTTTGCATTAATACTCGCATTAGCCGTAGCGCTAGTGCAGGCTATTATTCCAGGAATCGGTCTACTATGTCGTCGTGCAGATTGGATGGCCGTAGCAAAACCCGCAGCACTGTTACAATTTGCTCTGGTTTTACTATCTTATTGCATTCTGACTTATACCTTTATCGTTCATGATTTTTCTGTTCTATACACAGCGAATACATCTAATTCTGAATTACCTTTAATTTATAGAATATCGGGCGTTTGGGGAGCACATGAAGGTTCTTTATTACTTTGGGTGTTGATACTCAGTGGCTGGACGGCCGCTCTGGCAATGTATAGCAAACGTTATACAGTCGACATGGGCGCCGGTGTTATTTCAGTTTTAGGATTTATCAGCATAGGCTTTTTATTATTTACTTTATTTACTTCAAATCCGTTTATACGCCTCTTCCCTGTGCCGCTTGATGGCGCTGATTTAAATCCGTTATTACAAGACCCAGTGATGGCGATACATCCACCGATGCTTTACATGGGCTATGTCGGTTTTGCCATTCCTTTTGCCTTTGCTATAACCGCATTAATACAAGGTAGACTTGATAGTGCCTGGGCGCGATGGGTGCGGCCTTGGGCAATAACGGCTTGGGCAAGTTTAACAGCTGGGATTACGCTAGGCAGTTGGTGGGCCTATTACGAACTTGGCTGGGGTGGCTGGTGGTTTTGGGACCCGGTAGAAAATGCATCCTTTATGCCCTGGTTAACCGGCACCGCCTTAATTCATTCCTTAGCCGTTACTGAAAAACGACATGCCTTACGTAATTGGACAGTATTATTAGCAATTATCAGTTTTTCATTAAGCTTACTGGGCACATTCCTAGTGCGTTCAGGCGTAATCACTTCCGTTCATGCGTTTGCGAGTGATCCAACACGCGGTATTTTTATACTTGCCTTTCTTGGCCTTGTTGTTGGCATCTCATTCAGTCTGTTTGCAATTCGTGCCTGGCAAATGCGCACAACTAATCCATTCAGCTTGATCTCACGCGATATGGCCTTACTGACCAATAGCGTGTTTTTATTGATCATCATGTTAACGGTATTGCTCGGTACGCTTTATCCTTTGTTCCTGGAAGCAATAAACGGTGAAAAAATTTCCGTCGGTCCACCCTACTTTAGCCGCGTCTTTATTCCATTAATGATTCCAGTCGTCATCTTAATTGGCATCGGTTCGTTTGCACGCTGGCGCGAAGACAAACTTTCTACATTAGTTAACTACTTACGCCTACCGGCAATACTTTCTGTCGTATTTGCAACGATAGTCGTGTTTTTTCTTCCTGGTCAGTTCAGCTTTGTCGCCTGGTTTTCATTAATGCTCGCCTTCTGGGTTATCAATAGTTGTTACGCACAACTAAAACAACGTTTACGTAATACATCTAGCCTAATGCATGGCTTAAGAAGAATTCCTCGAGGTTGGTACGGGATGATTATTGCTCATATTGGTGTTGCCTTTAGCGTGATTGGTATTGCTTTATCCAGTGTCTACAGTCAGGAACAAGATGTTCACATGGTTGCAGGTGATCATAGAACTTTAGGCGAATACCGTTTTGAGTTTGCCGGCGTCGAACCTAAAAGAGGCCCAAATTATGTCGCCGATGTCGGCACGATTCGCATTTATAAAGATGAAAAAGAACTGATGATCTTACAGCCTGAAAAACGCCTCTACAATGTTCGCAAGAATATTATGACCGAGGCGGCTATTCATTCGAACTTAATGCGTGATCTTTATGTCTCCTTAGGCGAACTTAGAAATGGCGAAACAGGTGCATGGTCAGTTCGACTTTATTACAAACCCTTTATCTTATGGATTTGGCTAGGTGGGTTTGCCATGGTATTGGGTGGATTAATCGCTGTAACTGATAGACGTTATCGTATCGAAGTTAAGCAAAAGAAAATGAAATTGGATAATAGTC
Source organism: Gammaproteobacteria bacterium (assembly GCA_049619915.1). Lineage (GTDB taxonomy): Bacteria > Pseudomonadota > Gammaproteobacteria > Eutrophobiales > Eutrophobiaceae > UBA7359. The sequence goes on along the minus strand of JBMZNW010000174.1, from coordinate 2,301 downwards.
ATGTCGCAGTCAGCTGATAATCAAGAAGCATCGACAACACAAGAGCAAAAGCCGAAACGTTGGGTCTATCTGATGCCATTAGGTTTGTTTGTCGTGTTGATGGGCTTTTTCTTTTATGGTCTAGGACTTAATCCTAAACTGATACCTTCACCATTAATCGGTCAGCCAACACCGGAGTTCGCTTTACCTAAACTAAGTAACCCTGATGAGTTATTTAAACACACTGATCTGAAGGGTGAAGTAAGTCTATTAAATATATGGGCAACATGGTGCACCTCTTGTCGGCAAGAGCACCCTGTTCTAATGAAAATAGCACAAAGCAAACAAGTACCCATTTATGGTTTGTATTATAAAGATGCACCTGAGCTTGGTAAAAAGTGGTTGACGGAACATGGCAACCCTTACATTGAAAATGCTGTGGATGAAGACGGCAAAGTTGGCATTGAATGGGGTGCTTACGGCACGCCTGAAACATTTATTATCGACCAACAAGGTATTATTCGTCACAAACACGTTGGACCAATTAGTTGGCGCAAATGGGAGACTGAGCTACTGCCACTAATTAACGCTTTAAGAAATAAAAATGACGTCTAAAAAGGTTTTTTTATTTCTATTGTTGTTTTTTAGTAATTCGGTCTTTGCTGAAATTGCTGGCTTTCCGTTTGAAAGCGAAGCAGAAGAACAACGTTTTCGAGACCTATCAGCTGAACTACGTTGCCTCGTTTGTCAGAATCAATCACTAGCCGACTCTAATGCAGGCTTAGCACAAGACCTGCGGACAGAACTGTACGAACAAGTCTTAACCGGCAATTCAGAAGATCAAATCATTAACTTTATGACTGAACGTTATGGTGACTTTATTTTGTACAAGCCCCGGTTTGCAGCAAAGAATTTATTATTGTGGTTAGGGCCTTTTTTGTTATTCATAGTCGGCATATTTTGTTTATTTCGATTTAGTCGACTTAAGAGTCAGGCGCAACAAAATCAGGCAACAGAAGAAGAACTGCAAAAAATTCGTGAATTGCTACAAGCCCAGAAAAAGGAACAGGAACAGGAACAGGAACAAGAAAAATAATGTTTATATTACTCACACTGGCTTTAGCAATAATTACCGTTATATTTTTGTTATTACCTTTATTTTCTAAAAAACAGCAACAGCTTGTTGAACGTGATGCGGTTAATGTCGAATCGGCGGCAACAAAACTGGCTGAATTGAAACAGGAATTGGAAAACGGGCTTATCAATGAAGAGCAATTTCAACAACACCAACTTGAAATAGAAACTTCAACACTTGAAGATCTGCGTGATAGCGCAAATGCCGATATACAAAAACGTAGCGGTAATAAGGCGATGGCTATTATCGTTGCATTGCTAGTACCGCTTTTTACTATTGCTGTATATCAGCAACTTGGTAGTGAAGCCGCTTTTGATAAGACGCTACAAACAGCGAAACAGAGTATTTCGGCGGAAGAAATCCAAAAAATGGTTACCATCCTGGAAGAACAAGTCAAAAATAATCCGGATGATGTAGATGGCAGGATTGCCCTCAGTCAAATTTATTTCCAATTAGAACGCTATAACGATGCGACAACCATTTATAGTGAACTCAACCAGCTACGTCCTGATGATCCAGATATCATGGTTAATCTTGCAGAATTGCTGGCACGTTCAAATGGAAATAGCTTTATCGGCAAGCCTGCTGAATTACTCAATAAAGCATTAACAATTGCACCTAATAATGGCCGCGCACTTTGGTTTGCTGGTTTTGCTGAACAACAAGCTGGCAATAATGATGCTGCAGTAGCACATTGGCGTCAGATACTTGTTGCTATGGAAGAAGGCTCTGAAGTACATCAACACCTTGCAAAGCTCATTGCTGAAACAGAAAATAGTGAAGCTAAAGCACAAACTGTTGCAAGCAATCAAGAAAACGAAGCAAATCAATCATCGTTACAAGTAACAGTTTCAATATCAGAAGAGTTACAAAGCAAAGTTGAGCCAAACACAACCTTATTTATTTTTGCCAAGGCATCAGAAGGCCCGCCTATGCCGTTGGCGGTTCATCGTGGTTTAGCGAAAGACTTGCCGATCACCATTACGCTGGATGACAGCATGGCAATGATGCCTAAGATGACACTTTCCAGTTTTCCAAAAGTCATTGTCGCTGCACGACTTTCCAGCAATGGACAACCACAGGGACAGTCAGGAGATTTTGAAGGTTATTCAGAGGAGATTGAGGTTTCAACAACTTCTGAAGTCGACATCCTGATTAATTTTATAAAACCCTAAACATAAATATAA
>JBMZNW010000173.1:0-4398 GCA_049619915.1 Gammaproteobacteria bacterium | reverse complement strand
CGTCATCATTTGCACCGGTTGTGCAGGAAGCATTGTCAAAGGTTAGTTAGTGCAGCCATTAATAAGAAGAGGCATAAGAGTACTCATCTGGACGATGTTGTACCTTTTATGTTTCAACTAAAAGTTAAATAAAAAAATTAAAAATATAAGCAGGAGTCTATCGTGACTAAGCCAAAAATTTTATTAACCCGTAAATGGCCGAAAGAAGCTGAAGCCAAAGCGAAAGAATTATTTGACGTTACATTAAACGAAGACGATCACAAGATGTCAGTCGCAGAGCTTCAGCAAGCAATGAAAGATTATGATGCAGTTTGTCCGACAGTTTCTGATTTTCAAATCAATTCTGAAATTCTGGATGTTGAAGGTCGTCGCGTTAAATTATTAGCTAACTTTGGTGTTGGCTTTAACAATATCGATACTGATGCCGCAAAAGCAGCGGGCGTGGTCGTTACTAATACGCCCGAAGTGTTGACCGATTGTACCGCTGATATTGCCATGACATTATTGTTAATGGTCTCGCGCCGCGCAGCAGAAGGTGAACGTTTAATCCGTAATAAGCAATGGGATGGTTGGTGTCCAACACACTTTCTTGCTTCTAAGCCTACTGGTAAAAAACTCGGTTTTATTGGTTTTGGTCGTATCGCACAAGCCGTAGCGAAAAAAGCACACTTTGGTTTTGGGATGCAAGTTAGTTTTTATGATCCATATCCGCCTTCAGAAGAAGTCATTAAAAAATTCAAAGCAACAAAACTTGATACGATTGAAGACGTTCTGAAAGATGCGGACTATGTCACTTTGCACTGTCCGGGTGGTGGTGCGAATAGCAATCTGATGAATGCTGAACGTTTTGCCATGATGCAAAAACATGCTTTCCTTATTAATACTGCGCGCGGTGATGTTGTTGATGAAGCAGCATTAGTTGATGCATTAAACAACGGCACGATTGCTGGTGCCGGTCTGGATGTATTTGCCAAAGAGCCGACAGTGACTGAAGGTTTATTAACAATGGATAACGTTGTCATGTTACCGCATCTGGGTAGTGCCACGACTGAAACTCGTGTTGCAATGGGACTACGTTCATTGAGTAATGTCGAACAATTTTTTAATAATAAAGAGCCTAGGGACAGAGTTGCATGAAGAAAAATAATAAAAAACTAGCAATAGCCGCTGAAATCGATTCGGCTGCTGCTGATTATGCCAAAGAAGTAGTCGAGCTACTTAATCAGCAATTGCTCAATGTTATTAACATCCGTAAACCAGAGATTCTTGACTATTACACTGGCAAAAAGGATCTCCCTAATAATAATGAAGAAGCGTTAGTTAACACACTGCAAGCCTGGGGTATCTATTTTCAGTTGCTGAACATTGCTGAAGAAAACACCGGGATGCGTCGTCGTCGGCAGACAGAAAAGACGTATGGTCGAGAGTATGTGCCAGGAACCTTTCATCATATCTTTCATGAAGCAGAAGAACGTGGTGTTAGTAATGAAGATATCCAAAATTTGTTGGACAATGCACATGTCCGTCCAACTATCACTGCGCACCCAACTGAAGCTAAACGCGTTACGGTTTTAGAAATCCATCGACGTATTTATGTTTTGCTATATCGTCTGGAAAGCAATCGTTGGACAGAACGTGAACGTGACGAATTGATTACTTCACTCCGTGATGAAATAGATTTGCTATGGCTAACCGGTGAGCTACGTCTTGAAAAACCTTCTGTTGAAATGGAGGTAGATTGGGGTCTGCATTTCTTTGATCAAACTTTATATAAACGTATTCCTGAATTACTGAATATTCTGGAAGGCGCATTAAAAGAAAACTACCCGGATACGCATTTTAAAATCCCTCCGTTCTTTCGTTTTGGTTGTTGGATCGGTGGCGACCGTGATGGTAATCCCTTTGTTACTAATGATGTGACTCGTCAAACATTGTTGAGTAATCGTCACGCTGTATTAGTACATTATAAAAAGCAGCTTGCTATTTTATTAGATCGGATCAGTGTTTCTAAAGACGCGATTGAATTAGATGGGAGTTTTAGCAAGCGTTTAAAGAAACTGGCGAACAGCTTGGGCGATGCGAATATTCTTTTAACGCGTAAAACCACTGAGATTTTTCGTCAATTCACTTATTGCATGTTGACCAAGATCGAAGCGACCTACGATAACACTGATAGTAAATATAAATGTGCTGATGATTTCATTGCTGATTTAATCGCAATGGAAACGGCATTGATTCAAGCCAACTGTGAGCATCTGTCAAAATCATTAATTAAACCTCTGCGTCGTGAAGTGCAGGCTTTTCGTTTTTGTACTGTACGTCTCGATTTGAGAGAAAATAGTCAAACGGTTAACCATACGTTGCAACAGATATGGTCTGCACTAAATGGTGGTAAAGAAGCGCCAGCTCTGGATTCAAAAGAATGGGCTAAGTGGTTGAGAGATGAATTAGCCAGACCACTAAAACTTCTACCTGAGTTTTTAACGCTTGATGACAGTGCAACATCTACTTTCGGTTTATTCCGTACGGTCAAACAAAATCGCGAAGAGCTCGATAGCCAAGCCTTTGGTAATTTTATTCTTAGCATGACGAAATCGGCAGAAGACATTCTCGGTGTGTATCTATTAGCAAAGTATGCAGGTCTGTTTGGTGATAAAAGTTCGACACAATATTGCAGTATGCCCATCGTACCTTTATTTGAAACCATTGATGATCTACGCAATGCGCCAGACATCATGACGGACTTACTCAATACGGCTGTGATTAAACGTTCAATTAAAAAACAGGGTGAGGGTGGCTCACAGGAAGTTATGATCGGTTATTCCGATTCTAATAAAGATGGCGGTTTCTTTACTTCCAACTGGGAATTAACCAAAGCACAAACACGTTTAACCGAAACCGGTAAAGATTGTGGTATTCCCATTACTTTTTTCCATGGCCGAGGCGGTTCGGTCAGTCGTGGTGGTGCGCCGACAGGTCGTGCGATTGCTGCACAACCAGCCGGTTCGATACATGGACAAATGCGCATTACCGAACAAGGTGAAGTGGTATCGAGTAAATACGCGAACGAAGGAACAGCCGAATACCAAATGGAACTGCTTGCCTCTAGCGTGTTACAACATTCGATGAAATCTCTGCATGAAAAAGTATTAAAACATAAAGACAAATACGATGATGCGATGGAAGAACTTTCTCGCCTAGCCTATGAGAAGTATAGAGCACTGGCTGAAACGGAAGGGCTGGTCGATTATTACAACGCCGCTAGTCCGGTTGAAGAACTGGCGAAAATGAATATCGGTTCGCGTCCGGCTCGTCGTTTCGGTGCTAAGTCATTATCTGATCTGCGTGCTATTCCGTGGGTTTTTGCCTGGACACAAAACCGTCATCTGGTAACCGGTTGGTACGGTGTTGGTACAGGTATAAATAGTTATCTTAAAAAGCATGGCAAGCAAGGCCAAGCCTTGTTGCAAGACATGTTTAATAACTCACGTATTTTCAGACTAGTGATCGACGAACTCGAAAAAACACTGTGTCTGGTCGACATGGAAGTTTCCGAAGCTTATGCCGGATTGGTTAAAAATAAGAAACTGCGTCAACAGGTGTTTGGAATGGTAACAGAAGAATATGAGCTGACTTGCAAGATGGTTCGTAAAGTCACAGGCGAGAAAAAATTAGGTACGCGCTTTAGAAAATTTAATCGTAAGTTACAACGTCGTAACCGGATTCTTAATGGTGTTGGTATGGAACAAGTCTGCTTGGTAGAGCAATTCCGATCAGCAAAGAATGAGAAAGAAGCGAACGATGATTTAGTGTCGCTATTACTTTCTATTAACTGTGTTTCAGCAGGTCTTGGATGGACGGGATAATGAAGTATTAATGATCAAAATATAAATATAGAGGTACTTGAAAATGACTAATGAATTAATTTCACCACTTTCAGGATTAAGACGTCTTATTGAAACGGATCAAGTTGGACCAAACGAAAATGAATTTCTTAATGATAAAGCACCTGTTTGGTCTCCCCATAACAAAATTATTAATGTCACCCCGGGACCTGCTTTTGGCTCTGAGTTAGTGACTCAATTTTCATCAACGCAAACACGCGGCATGCGTGGCCCAACTGTTGCGAAATTTTTCACAACGGTTCGCAAACAATACGGCGAAATGGTTGGTATGCCAGAAGGCGGTAGGGCATTGTTCTTCAATGGATCAGGAACCACAGGTACTGAAGCCATTGCAGGTTCATGCCGTTTTCCTGGTGAGGCTGATTCTGATACACCAGCCGTTATTACTATGGAGATTGGTGCTTTTAGTAGTGCAATGGCTAACTGTGTAGAAAACTTGGGTAGAAACGTACTTCGTCTGAAAAGTGAGCTGGGTGTGGATCTACCTTATGAC
>JBMZNW010000172.1:0-4404 GCA_049619915.1 Gammaproteobacteria bacterium | reverse complement strand
ACGGTGAGTTATAAACCAGTTCTGTTGTTGGTGAGGGATTTTGTTCACGTAGTATTGTGAAAATACTCGTTCGTTTATCTTTATTCATTACATGACTATTCTACTTTACAAAATAGTCATCTTAAAGAAAAAGAAGCCTAGCCAGACAACATTAGTTGCCCGGTAATACAAGAAAAATTAGAACGTGTTTAAGCTGCTTGGAAACGCGACTCAATAATGCTGGTTAATTTTTGCATATCATCTGAAACAACGGTATCTGTTTCAAGTGCATGAGTAGAACCATCAATCGACTGCTGGTTAACTAACTTATTATCATTAAGACCGGAAACTTTTTCTATTTTTCCAATGCCTCGTTTTTTATCCATGATAATTTTCCATAGATAACCACGAGAATCACCTATTGTTTTTATTTCGATTTCACTTTCATTATCAAAAGAATTCATCATTACGAACCTCTGCATTACTAATTAAGTGTCATAACAGTAATCAGCGTTCGTGACGGAATAGTAAAAATAGTATTAAAGTTTTGTGACAATAAAAATAGACTTTTAATAAAAGAGTCATGCTTTTTCCATCTTACTGTCATACAACATCTTCATAGTTTCGCAAACTTATTAAACGAGATATTGATATGCATAATATTTATTCGTCAAATAAAGTAAAAGTAAAATCTATTTTCATTTCTGATGTTCACTTAGGTTTCCCTGGCTGTAGCGCCAAGTATCTTCTCGATTTTTTACGTAACTCAGAGTGCGAAAAAATTTATCTTGTCGGAGACATTATTGACTTTCTTTATTTAAGAAAAAAAATGTACTGGCCACAAGAACACAACGATGTGATTCGTACTATCTTGGGTAAAGCCAAACACGGCACACAAGTTATTTATGTTCCAGGTAATCATGATGCCACTATTCGCCTTCACGGTGAAACCGTTTTAGGTAATGTACTTATTAAAAACGAAGTGATACATGAAACAGCAGATGGAAGGCGTTTTCTTGTTTTACATGGAGACCAATTTGACAGTGTTGTAAAACATTCTCCTTTATTAATGATAGTCGGTAGTAAGTTATATGACTGGTTATTAAAAGCAAACCGTGTCGTCAGTTATATTCGTTATCAATTAGGCATGCCTTACTGGTCTCTTGCAGCTGCACTTAAACACAAAGTCAAAGGCGCAGTAAATTATATCAGTAACTTTGAAACAGCCGTGTCGCACATGGCAGAGCAAAGAAAAGTAGATGGCATGATTTGCGGACATATTCATCGTGCTGAAATAAGAAAAATAGATGATGTGCTCTATTGTAATTGTGGTGATTGGGTCGAAAGTTGTACCGCATTGATAGAAAACAATGATGGTAGTCTGGAAATATTAAACTGGACTGAGCAATACGAGTCCGTTAAAAAACTTGCGGCAGTTGCATAATGAAAATTGTTATCGCAACTGATGCTTGGGCACCACAAATTAATGGTGTCGTAACAACCTTGGGCAAAATGGGTGAAGAATTAACTGCGCTTGGTAATGAAGTAAAATACATTACGCCAGAAGGATTTAAAACATTCCCCTGCCCTAGTTATCCCAGTATTCGTCTGGCCATTTTGCCAAACGGTAAAGTCGCTTCAATGCTTGATGAATACAAGCCTGATGCAATTCATATCGCCACTGAAGGTCCTTTAGGTCATGCAGCACGCAAATATTGTTTAAAGAATAAGTTAAAGTTTACTACTTCCTACCATACGCAATTTCCTGAATACGTGCGTTTACGTGCACCTATTCCAACATCATGGACATACACTTTTTTAAGACAATTTCATAAAAAAGCAGAGCGTACCATGGTACCGACTCCGACACAGAAACAACGCCTGGTAGATGCGAGGTTTTCTGATGTGGTTATCTGGTCACGAGGTGTTGATACATCATTATTCTTTCCGCGTACAAAAGAGTTTATTGAAGATCCGCGCCCTATTTCAATGTACATGGGTCGTGTTGCAGTAGAAAAGAACATAGAGGCATTTCTTGATTTGGATTTACCGGGAACAAAATATGTTGTTGGTGATGGACCGGATCTGGAAGAACTGAAGAAAAAATATCCCGAAGCAAAGTTTACCGGTTTTAAAACAGGCGATGAATTGGCTACTTATCTTGCTGCGGCTGATGTCTTTGTTTTCCCAAGCTTAACCGATACCTATGGACTAGTAATGTTAGAAGCGATGGCTTGCGGCTTACCCGTTGCGGCATTTCCTGTAACAGGACCGATAGATGTCATCGTCCAGGGTAAAACCGGCGTTTATGATGAAGACCTTAAGAAAGCAACATTGCAAGCACTCGAACTAAAGCCCGAAGATTGTATTGAGTTTGCTAAACAGAACTCATGGCGCAGTTCAGCAGAAACGTTTCTGCATCATCTTGAACCGAACCAAAACCAAGATCAGGCTCAAGCCAGTTAAAAAACTATGTCTCGATCAATCTCAAATAGTAATAATCCTTTTGATATTAATCACAGTATTAACATTAGCCGATATAAAACGCTTAATGTCATGCTTGGCTCTCTTCTCAGTCAGGTATCCGGTTTAAAAATATTAGGCGATATCTATGCCGAAGATATTGAATTAGCAAATATCAAAGAGTCTCAGAAGTTTATTTCGCGCTGTTTAGAACGTTTAGGTATTAACTACGAAATAGATTCTGGAGACATTAATTCTATTCCCAAGCAAGAAGGGTTGATTATTGTTGCCAACCATCCATTTGGCGGTATTGATGGTTTAATACTCGCGCACTTACTCAAGCAAGTTAGACCTGATGTAAAAATCCTTGCCAATAGCTTCCTGAAAAAAATACCGGCATTAGATTCTTTATTTTTTGATGTTGATCCAATAAACCAAAAAGCATCCATGAAAAAAAATGCAACGTCGCTTAAGCATGCTGCGCGTTGGGTAAAGAACGGCAGCTGCCTGATAGTTTTTCCTGCCGGTGAAGTTTCTCATTTAACCTTAAAAGAACATCGAATTGCCGATCCGGCATGGAATAAAACTATTGCAAAACTTGTTCTATTAACTAAAGCACCTGTCACGCCCATCTTTTTTCAAGGTTTTAATAGCATTAAATTCCAATTACTTGGATTGGTTCATCCATGGATAAGAACCATTATGTTGCCTCGAGAGTTAATTAAGAAAACAAACAGTATTATTAAACTTAATATCGGTCATCCGATTAAATTTAATAAAATTAAAAATTTAAAAAGCGATACATTGATTCAATACTTACGCCTAACAACCTATGCATTAGGTAGTAAAAAACAACACGCCACAAAGAATCGGACACATCCTGCACATAAAAAAACATTCGAATCATATTCAAATATTATTAATTCTGTTCCATCAGAATTATTAAAAGAAGAAATTAAACACTTGCCCGAATCACAAACCTTACATGAAACCAGTAAGGTTAAAGTTCTATACGCCTATGCTAAACAAATCCCCTGGCTATTACAGGAAATTGGCCGTCTGCGTGAACTAACATTTAGGGAAATAGGCGAAGGCACAGGCAAAGAAATCGATTTGGATATTTATGATAGCTATTACATCCACCTATTTCTCTGGGATACAACTAAACAATGTTTAATTGGTGCTTATCGACTTGGTCTAACAGATGAAATTATTAAACAGTATGGCATCAAAGGACTTTATTCTTATTCATTATTTAAATATACAAACAAACAATTAATGGAACTCGGCCCGTCAATTGAATTGGGGCGCTCCTTTATTCGAAGCGAATATCAACGTTCTCCTTCTTCATTAAGCTTACTTTGGAAAGGTATTGGATTGTTTGTCGCCAAACAGGCTTATTATCGAACTATGTTTGGCCCGGTAAGTATTAGTAATGATTATCAGGATGTATCTCGTAAGTTTATTGTTGACTGTTTGCGAGCTAATCGTTTGATGAAAGAACTAAGCCGCAATATCAAACCACGTAAACCTTATAAAACAACAACACGAACCAAATGGAAGAGAAAGGAACTGAATATCCTCGAAGACATTAACCTTGCCTCCGAGATTATTACGCAACTGGAACAAGGTCAGCGAGGCATTCCTATACTAATAAAACAATATATCAAGCTGGGCGGTCGCTTTTTAGAATTTAACGTAGACAAAGAATTTAATGATGCACTCGATGGTTTAATCGTTGTCGATTTGCGCGAAACAGAAAAGGAATTACTGGAATACTTTATGGGTAAGGACAACGCTGAAAACTATCTGTCAGCCATCAAGCCTCTCTCTCCTGTTTTAAAACAAGCTTAACAAAGCATCTATACAAGATAACAAATAAGTTGTCGAAGAGACTGTAACTCATGATAATGAGTCGCAGTTATGACAAAAATATTACTTATTTTCCCACACCAACTTTTT
>JBMZNW010000171.1:4214-4425 GCA_049619915.1 Gammaproteobacteria bacterium | reverse complement strand
CTGTTTTCATGCATGCCATGAAATTATTCTTTTGGGTTTTTAAACCACCCAAGCTCATGCTAGTTGAATCAATACAGAGAATTGTTAAATGGAGTGATATCTCACGTCGCAATGGTTTATTGGGTCTGGAGAATGTTATTAGTGATGTGGATGATCCTTTTATTCGCAGAGGAATACAAATGCTAGTGGATGGGCATGAACCCGAATCAAT
>JBMZNW010000171.1:260-4204 GCA_049619915.1 Gammaproteobacteria bacterium | reverse complement strand
TTAGATTAAACATGGAAATCGATCTAATAAATAAAGAAAAATTTGATATGCAGGCAGCAAAAGTATTTGAAGGCATGGGTGCTTATGCACCAACGATTGGCATCATCGGTGCAGTATTGGGATTAATACATGTCATGGGTAATCTAGCCGACCCTACCAAGCTGGGAAGTGGCATAGCAGTTGCATTTGTAGCTACTGTCTATGGCGTTGCCATGGCGAATTTATTATTTATCCCAATAGGTAACAAGATTAAAAGTGTTATACAGGAAGAAAGTCAATTCAAAGAAATGCTTATCGAAGGCATTGTCAGTATTGCCGATGGTGAAAACCCTCGTCTTATTGAATCGCGCCTGTACGGTTTTATCAGGTAGAGGTTTGTCTAATGCGTCGCAATAAACGACGTGACTACGATGAAGATGTTAACCATGATCGATGGTTAGTTTCTTATGCAGATTTCATTACTTTATTATTTGCCTTCTTTGTCGTTATGTATGCCATCTCTTCTGTTAGCGAAGGCAAGTATCGCGTTCTCTCTGATTCTCTATCACAAATTTTTGATACTACACAAGGTGTCGCTTCCGTTGTTCCTTCTCCAATAGATTTACCTATTGAACAACAATTACCTTTTGAAATGTCGGAAGGCGTCGTTAAAAATGAACAAACCGAAGGTATTAATGCAGAAGTATTAAATGAAGAAAAAGAAGCGCCGGAAGAAATAGTCAATCCCTCTACTGGTGAAGGCATAGCAGAAGGTGATCGTATAAGAAAAAGTTTGGGTGAGATTGCAGACGATATACGTTATGAACTAATTCCTTTTATTGATGATGACTTAGTTGTAGTTAATAACACTGAAAATAAGATTGAAATTGAAATTAAAAGCGAGATGTTATTCGCCAGTGGTGAAGCGCGGTTGAAGTCTGAAGTAATTCCTGTTTTATCAAATATGGCGACAATTATGTCGACGTTTAATAACCCCATTCAGGTTGAAGGCTTTACTGATAATCAACCTATTAAAACATTAAGTTTCCCTTCTAACTGGGAATTATCTGCCGCTAGGGCGGCAAGTGTTGTTCATTTATTAATGCGTAAAGGTATTGATCCTGAGCGCATGTCTGCAACAGGTTATGCTGAGTTTAAACCTGTCGCAGATAATTCAACTAAGGAAGGACGACAAAAAAACAGGCGCGTGATGATCATTATTCCAACAAGCTCAGATGAAAGACAAACTATTAATTAAATAGCAGTGGGAAACGATATGAAAGTCTGGACAATAGCAAATCAAAAAGGCGGTGTCGGTAAAACAACAACAACAGTAACACTGGCAGGATTACTCGCTCAAAAAAATAAGAAAGTGTTATTAATTGATATGGATCCGCACGGTTCGATGACCAGCTATTTTGGTTACAATCCGGATACGGTTGAAGAAAGTGTTTACTCTTTGTTTCAGAAAAAAATATCAGATCGAAGAACACCGCTAGCATCGATATTATGTAAAACAGGTATAGATCAGATAAGTTTAATTCCAGCATCTGGTTCATTAGTCTCATTAGATCGTCAGGCAGGCATGACCAAAGGTATGGGACTGATCGTTAAAGATGCGATTGAACCTTATCATAATCATTATGATTATGTTTTGATTGACTGTCCGCCGACGTTAGGCATAGCCATGATTAATGCACTGGCGGCATGTGAAAAATTAATTATTCCAGTGCAAACAGAGTTTTTGGCAATTAAAGGGCTTGAACGTATTTTGAATACATTAAAGATGATTTCTATGTCCGGCACTCAGCAAAGTCTTGAATATATTGTTGTACCGACTATGTTTGATGGCCGTACACGCGCGTCAAGCGATAACCTGAATAAATTACAAGAAGAATATAGTGCTAATTTATGGTCTGACTATATTCCTATCGATACCAAATTCAGAGAAGCAAGTAGTTTAAAAAAACCAGTGTCGTATCTATTTCCACATGCGCGCGGCGTTAAAGCTTATCGGGCATTACTGAATCATTTAACCGAGCCTGCCACGACTTTTGATCAAATGTTTGAAAATAATGAATTTCAACAAACAGCGTAAAGTATTATGTTTCTAGATAAAACCGAGTGCCAAACCCATCTTGATTTAAGTCTTTATATAGAAGGACTACTTAATACAGAAACAGTAGAAGTCGAGCAGGAAGTAAAGCCAGAAGTAAAACCAGAAACAATGCTGCTGAACGATCTGCTTACGCCTGAAGTAGAAGAGTTAGTAATAGAAACGGAAGCTAAAGCAGAAATGCAAATAAAAACTCAGGCGGAAACAATTCCTGTTGAACCGGTAAAAACAGTATCAGAAGAAAAGCTTGAAGAAAAAGTTTTCGATTCATCTATTCCTGCATGGGGACAACAAGCATTTAAATGTTTAACTGTTAAGTTAGATGGTATGAATCTAATGATTCCGGCTATGTCGGTTTCTTATGTTGAATTTATTAATAAAAAGATACTGCGACTGCCTCTAGAAGTAGAAGCGTTTCGTGGCATCGTGACATTAAGAGAACGTTCGGTTGCGGTTATTGATTTACATAAATTAATTTCAAAAAACGGTGTTTCCTATAATCAGTCAGAAAAAAATGTAGAAGAGTGTCATGTTGAATATGTCATTGTTATGGAAGACGGATCTTATGCATTAGCCTGTGATGAAGTAGGAGAGATGGTGGAGCTACGCCCGGAAGATATACGCTGGCACAAAGCCAGTTTTAATAATCCGCTATTTGCCGGGGTTGTCGCTGATGAACTTTGTGCGATTGTTAATATTGATAAAGTCCAGCAACAGGTAGAAGCAATGCCATTTGTGCAATCTTTAAACAGTAATTATTTAGAACAGTCAGGAAGTAATTAAGATGCCTGCTATATATCAGCGTCATAATCATCCTATATTGGCATGGCTAATGCATTTATCTCTATAGATGCAGTTATTTGACGAAATTTTGACGAAATAAGATGAGACAGAGGAAAAAGTTATGAGCGCAACAATGAGTAACCATGCTGAAAATTTGAGTGATGAAGTTATTCAGTGGGTCACATTCAAGTTAGGTGAAGAAGTGTATGGCATCAATGTCATGCAGGTACAGGAAGTTTTACGTCTGACTGAAATCGCCCCTGTTCCCGGCGCACCAAACTATGTGATGGGAATTATTAATTTACGCGGCAATGTCGTAACAGTGATTGATACACGTATACGTTTCGGGTTATTTGAAAAAGAACCGGACGATGCGACCCGTATTATTATTACAGAAGTGGATAATCAGGTTATCGGTATGCTGGTTGACAGTGTTGCCGAAGTCGTGAATTTAAAAGGTTCGGAAATAGAAAAAACACCGAATCTTGGCGAAGATAATGAAAGCTCAAAATATATTCATGGCGTACATAGTCGTGAAGAAGAAATATTGATATTAGTTGATGTCGATAAAATGCTTTCTGAAAGTGAACTTGAAGCGGTGGTTGGGTTTTAAAATCCATGCAGGACAATGTCTGACATCGGAAAATTAAAACCGGTAATTCAAACTGTTCCTATTCGTCCGATTAATAAAGATCCGAAGAAAAAGGAACAGGGTAAAAAGGAAGAAGGCAAGGACTTGCCGCAACAGGACAATGATAACTCAGATGACCACATAGACGAGTTAATATGAATGACAGTGTTGCTTAGAGAAGAGTAGTTGCGGATATACCACGGAAGGTGCTCCAGATTTAAAGAAAGTGGTTAAACCTAAACAGTAATAAGGCAAAGATGATATGAACCTAGCGTCAATAGAAATCGTTTATAATTTAGTTCCGATTGTTTTATGTATTGTTGTTGCATTATTAGCGGTATCAACGCAGCGTTTACGCCAACAAACCAATAATCAACACCGAAAGATTAATCAACTAAATGAAGAACTGAATGCTTTGCTTTCCTGTAGTCGTGG
>JBMZNW010000171.1:0-250 GCA_049619915.1 Gammaproteobacteria bacterium | reverse complement strand
GTCGTGGTATTTCAAAACGTTTACATTCACATCAAAATCAATTTCAAAATATAGCCAAGCGTCAGGATAATCTGGAAACAGTCGAGCCCGGACATGCCGGTTATAAGCAAGCGATTGCACTCTATAATCGCGGTGCCTCGGAAGATGAAATGCAATCCACTTGCGATTTAAGCCGTGGTGAAATTAATTTAATTACCCACCTAGAAAAAGCTAGAACAAGAAACCATTCGCAACACCAGCATTAATCTAC
>JBMZNW010000170.1:0-4425 GCA_049619915.1 Gammaproteobacteria bacterium | reverse complement strand
CATCGGATGCGGCAGACAAGCTGCGATTTAATGCACTGCAAGATGACAGCCTTTATGAAAACGATTCTGAATTAAGAATCAAAATCGAATTTAATAACGATTTAAAAACGGTCAGCGTCATTGATAACGGTATCGGTATGTCGCGAGATGACGTTGTTGAACATCTGGGCACGATTGCAAAATCCGGTACGAAACAATTCTTCGAAGCACTGACGGGCGACCAAAGTAAAGATTCACAACTGATCGGTCAATTTGGTGTTGGCTTCTACTCGAGTTTTATTGTTGCGAAAAAAGTTGATGTGTTTACCCGTCGTGCCGGTCTGGATAGCTCTGAAGGCGTTCATTGGAGTTCCGAAGGGGAAAATGATTACAGTATAGAAACTGTCGACCTTCCTCAAAGAGGAACCAAAGTTGTTCTACATCTTCGTGATGATATGGATGAGTTTTTAAATGACTACCGTTTAAAAGGCATCGTCACAAAGTATTCTGATCATATTTCTTTGCCCATCATCATGGATAAACAAGAAGAAATAAAAGAAGAAGGTGAAGATGATAAGGAAGACGAAAAGAAAGAACCTAAGTTTCAAACTGTTGAAACAGTAAATAGTGCAACAGCATTATGGGCGCGTAATAAAAGAGATATTAAAGAAGAAGAATATAACGAGTTCTATAAGCATGTTGGCCATGATTTTGAAGATCCAATGGCGCATATCCATAACAAAGTTGAAGGTAAACTTGAATACACTTCATTGTTATATATTCCTGCTAGAGCACCATTTGATTTGTGGGACAGAGAACAACGTCATGGTGTAAAACTTTATGTGAAACGTGTCTTTATAATGGATGATGCAGATCAGTTGATTCCGCCCTGGTTACGTTTTGTACGCGGTGTTGTTGATTCAGATGACTTGCCACTGAACGTATCACGCGAAATTCTTCAGCATAATAAAGTCATTGATTCAATTCGTTCAGGTTGTACGAAAAAAGTCTTGAGCCTGTTGAAAACCATGTCGGAAAAAGATCAGGATAAATACGCTGAATTCTGGAAAATTTTTGGCAAGGTACTTAAAGAAGGTGTCATTGATGCGCCCGATTATAAAGACGACTTATCTAATCTATTCCGCTTTTCCAGTACGCATGAAGATACCGAAGAGCAAAAGGTTTCATTAAAAGATTATGTTGAACGTATGCAGGAAGGGCAGAAAGCGATTTATTATGTTACTGCTGATTCTTATGCGACTGCTAAAAATAGCCCGCATCTTGAAATCTTTAGAAAGAAAGGCATTGAAGTCTTGTTGTTAACCGATCCGATAGATGAATGGGTGACGACTCATCTTACTGAGTTTGATGAAAAACCATTAAAGTCTGTCAACAAAGGTGAACTTGACCTTGGCGATGTTCAAAACGAAGATGAAAAGAAAGAAGATGAGCAAAAAAGTAAAGACTATGAAAAACTCGTTGAACGTATCAGCAAAGTCTTGGATGAAAAAGTAAAAGAAGTCCGTGTGACTTCACGACTTACTAATTCTCCAGCTTGTCTTGTTACAGATGAAAACGATATGGGCCGTCATCTGGAGCAGATTTTACAAGCGTCGGGGCAAAGTGTTCCTGGATCTAAACCGATTCTGGAAATTAACCCGGATCATCCTATTGTCAAAAAGATTGATAATGAAGCGGATGAAGACTTATTCGGTGACTGGTCGCATATCCTGTTTGATCAAGCCTTATTAAGTGAAGGTGGTCAGCTTGGTGACCCTGCTAGTTTCGTCAACAAGCTCAATGCATTGATAGTCACTTTAGCTGATTAACTGCGTAGTAGTCGTAATGGGGCGACTTTGCCCCATTACAAATCAATTATTTATCTACTTTTTATTTCACTCTTTACACTGCATGACCTAAAATGTGATTAATTCATCATTTCAGGAATGTTATGGATCACACTGAAAGAGACTTTTCGTCATTACTGCGCGAACTTAATAAAATCGGCATAGCACTTTCGGCTGAGAAAAATCATGACCGATTATTAGAATTGATCTTGATCAAAGCGATGGAACTGACTAATGCTGACGGTGGTACTCTATATTCCTGCACAGATGATAACCATCTGAAATTTGAAATCCTGCATAACCGTTCTCTGGATATACACAAAGGTGGTACCAGTGGCGAAGAAATTAGTTTCTATCCTATCGCGCTTTATGATGATGAAGGTAAGCCAAATGACCATATGGTTGCTGCTTGCGCGGTTACACAAGCGAAGACAGTGAATATTGCCGATGCTTACGCCAGCGAAGAATTTGATTTCTCCGGCACACGCAGTTTTGATAGCAAGATGGGTTATCGTTCAACATCGTTTTTAACGGTGCCAATGACCAATCATGAAAATGATGTTATTGGTGTCTTACAACTTATTAATTCAATTGATAAGGACACGGAAAAAGTCATCTCATTTTCTTCACTTGATCAACAACTGGTTGAATCACTCGCATCACAAGCAGCAGTTACCATTACTAACAAGAATTTAATTGATGCACAAAAAAATCTTTTTGATTCATTCATTCAATTAATCGCAGATGCGATTGATGAGAAGTCACCTTATACAGCCGGTCATTGCCGACGCGTTCCTGTGTTGACTTCTATGCTGGCCGAAGCAACCTGCCGAGTGGATAAAGGACCGTATAAAGACTTCTCTATGACGGAAGAAGACAAATATGAACTGGAAGTCGCTGGCTGGATGCATGATTGTGGCAAGATCACAACGCCGGAATATGTAGTTGATAAAGGTACTAAGTTAGAAACGATATTTGATCGGATTAGTTTGGTAGATATGCGTTTTGAAGTGTTAAAACGCGATGCCATTATTGAATCACTGAAATCAAGCTTAAGAAATATTAAAAATTCGGATGATATTGATCAAGAGCTTAACAAAAACCAGATACTGCAAAATAACCTTGGCACATTAACAAAAGAAAGAGACGAAATACGTAAATACAATGTCGGCGGTGAGTCTTTATCAGAAGAAGACTTAGCACGTATCGAACAGATTGCTAATAGAACGTATGTCGATGCAGAAGGTGAAACAGTTACGCTGTTAGATAAAGAAGAATTACAAAATCTACAAATAGGTCGAGGCACATTAACCATTCGTGAACGTGAGATAATCAATAACCATATTACCGTTACGATTAAGATGTTGGAGTCATTAACATATCCTAAGCACCTTGCTCGTGTGCCTGAATTTGCTGGTGGTCATCATGAAAAGATGGATGGTACTGGCTATCCTAATAAACTAACCCGAGAGCAGATGTCCATACAGGCACGTATGATGGGTATCGCTGATATTTTTGAAGCGCTGACAGCAGGAGATCGACCGTATAAGAAGGCTATGTCTTTGTCGAAGTCATTAAAGATTCTTGGCAATATGAAATTGAGTAACCATATCGATCCTGATTTATTTGATGTTTTCATCAATGAAGGCGTGTATATGGATTATGCAAATCAATACTTAAGTCCCGATCAAATCGATGAAATTGATTTTGATGACATACCTGGTTATCAGCCTATTAGTAAGTAGTTAATAATAATTCGCCGTTACTGTTATAGTAGCGAACATAATATTTTAACTATTTACTACTCACTCAATAACAATTCACATTTAAAATGACGCCTCGTGATTTAATTCAACGTACAGAGAAACAATTTTCCGAAACAGAACTGTTTTATGGGCATGGTACGGATAACGCATTAGATGAAGCGTTTTATCTGGTTATGGTTGCAGCAGGTCTTGAGTTTGACTGTAGCGAAGATGAACTCGACAAACCATTACAACAAGAAACGCTTGCGTATATAGAAAGCTTAATTGATAAACGTATTAAACAACGTATTCCGGTTGCATATCTGATTAATAAGGCCTGGTTTGCCGGAAGAGAGTTTTATGTTGATGAACGCGTACTTATTCCGCGTTCGCCCTTTGCAGAATTAATTACTTCTCAGTTTATGCCATGGTTGTCTTTCAATGCAGTGAATTCAATTCTTGAAATTGGAACAGGCAGTGCCTGTATGGCAATTGCCTGCGCCTATGAGTTTCCGCATGCGAAAATTGATGCGGTTGATATTGATGCTGATGCGATTGACGTTGCTAATAAAAATGTCGCATTGCATAAGTTTAATGATCGCGTGCAAATTATTAAGTCAGATTTGTTCAAACAACTTGGCAATAAAAAATACGATCTGATTATTAGTAATCCGCCTTATGTTGGTCAGGATGAAATGCAAACACTGCCTGATGAATATACCCATGAACCAACTCATGCTCTTGAAGCTAATGACAATGGTTTAGAATTAGTTGGAAAAATTTTGCAACAAGCGACAGAACATTTAAATGATAACGGTGTTTTAGTTGTAGAAGTTGGCAATAGTATGGAAGCA
>JBMZNW010000169.1:0-4426 GCA_049619915.1 Gammaproteobacteria bacterium | reverse complement strand
ATCCAATAATGGTTAGCAGCCCTGCGGGCTGCTCACTACATGAAATGAATGATTAGTCTATTCTATAGACTAATCAAATAATGATTAGCGGCCCTGCAGGCCACTCACTACATGAAATGATTCATTTAAAATATCCTTTATTTGGCCTTTGATGATTTCGGCATCCTGATGCCCAGACTCAGTAATAACAACATGTGCCTCAAGTGATCGTTCATGTTCATTTAATTCCCACACATGCAAGTGGTGAACTTCCTTTATATTTTCAATCTTCTCTAATCTCTTGGTCACTTCATTAATATCAATATCGGCAGGTACACTTTGCATCAAAATCCTTATAACAGATTGTATTTCAATATAACCATGGAAAAGAACATAGCCTGCAATTAGAAAAGTACAAATCGTATCAACGATGTACCATTCATAAAAAATGATAAGTGTGCCTGCGATAATGACAGCGACACTACTCAGTGCATCTGCCACATTATGTAAAAAGGCTGCTCGAATATTGAGACTGTCTTTTGACATGGCATAAGTAAGTAATGCAGTAATGACATCGACAACCAGGGCAACACAGGCAATGATAACTACAATCCATCCCGCTATGGGTTCAGGTTCAAAAACGCGCATGATAGCTTCAAACAGAAGATACACCCCAATCAAGATCAAGGTTGTTAAATTAATCATCGCTCCGATTAATTCAGCACGTTTATATCCAAAGGTGCGGTTTTCATCCGCAGGTTTCTCTGACCATTTCCTGGCAATAAGCGTGATTAAGAGCGCGGCTGCATCACTAAAGTTATGAAGTGCATCAGCAACTAGTGCAAGACTTCCCGAAATGATTCCACCAATGACTTGCACAACAGTCAGCACCAGGTTTACAAATAGCGCAAGAATCAATCGCCTAATACCATTGGCATTTTGAACATTTATACGTTCAGTATGTACATGAGATGTGTTCATGTTTTTAGAGTATTGAAAATTATAATATTAGATTGCATCTTTTCCTGCAGCACCAGTACTAATTCGGATTGCGTTGTCAACGGGTAATACATATATTTTTCCATCACGTCGTAAACCCGTATGAGCATGCGTTTGTATTTCATGTACAATTTTTTCGACGAGTTCATTCTCACATGTAATTTCTATTTTAATACACGGCAAAAAGTCAAAACCGTCTTCAAGACGTTCTTCATTCTCTGTGCCACCACGGCTTCTTCCAAAACCTTTGTAATCAGCTATGCTCATTCCTGTTAATCCATCAATCTTATGTAACGCCAGAGTCACATTCTCAAGCATATGTTCTTTTATATAGGCAATAATCATTTTCATGTTATTAAATCTCCATAATATGGACTAATATTAAATTTCAGGTTCAACTCGAATTGCAAACCATTTATAAAGCGCGGGTATAACTAATAAGGTCAGTATGGTAGACGTCACAATTCCACCCACGACAACCGTTGCTAATGGGCGTTGAACTTCACTACCTGTACCTGTTGATAGTAAGAGTGGAATCATTGCCAATACCGTTGTTATTGCTGTCATCAAAACGGGTCTTAATCTAAGACATGCTCCATGGATAGATACTTCATCTATATTCATTCCCTTCTCTAATAATTGGTTAAAGTATGTTACCAATACAATGCCGTTCATTAGGGCAATACCAAAGAGTGAAATAAAGCCTACAGAAGCAGGAACGGAAAGGTTTTGTCCACTTAACCATAAAGCGACTACTCCTCCGACTAACGCCAAAGGAATGTTTAAGAAGATCAATGTTGCATTTTTAAACGAATTAAAACTGCTAAATAGCATAATGAAAATTAATAGTAACGTAACGGGAATAACGATCGCTAAACGTTTATTTGCTTCCTGTTGTAAACGATATTGACCTCCCCAAGTCACCAGATAACCAGGAGGTAATTCAACACTTTGATCAATTTGTTGTTGGGCCTCTTCAACAAATGTCACAATGTCACGACCGACCACATTGCTTTGTACAGTAATAAAACGTTGATTGTTTTGGCGCGTGATTTGTCTTTGACCAACAAGCTCTTCAATCAAAGCGACTTGCTCAAGGGGAACCTTTATCCCATCAGGTGTTTCGATCAATATTTGTCTAATATCGTCTTTTGTTGCTCTTGCATCCGGTGTATATCGAACAAAAATATCGAAACGACGTATCCCTTCAAAGATTTGTCCAGCAGAAACACCCCCGACAGCGGCACTGATCACATTCTGTACATCTTCAAGATTTAACCCGTATCGGGCAATTGCTTGTCTATCCGGACGAATACGAAGTTGTGGTACACCTGATATTTGATCGACTTGAACATCCGCAGCACCTTCTGTTTCCTGTATCACTGCTGCAATTTCATCGGCTTTCTGTTTAAGAATAACCAGATCATCGCCAAAGACTTTAATTGCGAGTTCTGCTCTCACACCTTCCAGCAATTCATCGACTGTCATTTTAATAGGTTGAGTCAGGTTAGCTTGAATACCCGGTATGTTTTTAATTTTCTCTCTGATCTGTTCTTCGATAAAAGGTTGATCTTTAGGCTTACGCCATTCCGTATTTGGTTTCAGGATGACATACATCTCGGCGGAGTTAGTGGGATCAGCATGTGCGCCCACTTCACCTCGACCAATACGAGTAACGACCTTGGTGATTTCAGGAATTTCTTGCAAACGCTTTTCAACCAACATGGTATTGCGTTTACTTTCGTTTAATGAAATAGACGGAGCCATGGTCAAGCGAACGACTATCGTGCCTTCATTCAATTTTGGTGTGAACTCAGCACCCAGTTGTGGAAAGATTGCACCGCCAATAACAATTAATACAAACGCAACTAGTAACGCAATGATTCGGTTATGAACAAAAAAGCGCACCAGCGGCGTATAAATTTTAAGTAACCATTTAACGATAAACACTTCGTCTTCACTATTTTCACTTTCTTTCTGTTTGGGTTTGTTCATAACGAACGATGCAAGCACAGGTGCGATAAAAATCGCAAATAGCAATGAACCTGTCATCGCTAGTGCTATGGTATACGCTAAGGGTCCAAACGTTTTTCCTTCAACTCCTTGAAGGGTAAACAAGGGAAGAAACACAATCAAAATAATGATAATCGCAAAGACAATTGGTCGACCTACTTCACGACAGGCACGTCCCACGATATGTAATACGCTTTCACCGGAATTGGCTTTGCGTAATAGTCGATCAACATTTTCGACCATAACGACACCACCATCGACCATCATACCGATCGCAATTGCTAATCCACCAAACGACATCAGATTTGCCGAGATGTTGAGTACATACATCCCTATCAAGGCAAAGAAGACAGAAAACGGAATCGATATCGCCACGACAAAACTGGGCCGAAGTGCTCCCAAAAACAACAACAGGATAATAACAACCAACGCAACACCTTGAACCAAAGCATCAGTGACAGTCTTGACACATGCCTCGACCAGACTCTTTTGTTCATAATAAGGAACGATGCGAATCCCTTCCGGTAATATTTTATTAACCTCACCTAGTCTTTTTTCTACATCGGCAATTACAGTAGATGAATTAGTGCCAAACAGTTTAATCACCATACCGGCAATCACTTCTTCAACGCCATTACGAGTTTGTAATCCTCGGCGTATAGCACCGCCCATTTTGATATCCGCCAAGTCACCCAGAAAGATAGGACTGCCATCTACCGTTTTAACAATAATATTGTTTAAATCATCAATCCCTTTGGCCAAGCCAACAGAACGGACAATAAATTCTTCAGAGTTCTTCTCGATAAACTGTGCACCGACATTTAGATTGTTTGCACGAATACGTCCGATTACTTCGTTTAACGAAACAGAATAACGTAATAAAGCATCGGGATTAATCTCTACATGAAATTGTTTTTCAAAACCGCCAATACCCAGTATCTCTGTAACACCTGGTACGGTTTGTAAGTTGAATTTGACTATCCAGTCCTGAATCTCGCGTAGTTCTATCAGCGAGTATTGACCTGTTGTATCTTCAAGATAATAAAACAGGATCAATCCCATCCCGGTAGAGATCGGCCCCATCACAGGGTCTCCAAAGCCTTCCGGTATTTGTTCTCTTGCCTCCTGTAAACGTTCATTGACTAGCTGACGCGCAAAATAGATATCAATATCATCATCAAAGTAGACATTGACGACTGACAGACCAAAGTTAGATATAGAACGAACATTATCAATACCGGGTAGTCCGGTCATCGCCACTTCCACCGGATAGGTGACATACATTTCGATTTCTTCCGGCGCTAGTCCTTCCGTTTCAGTAAAGACTTGCACCAGATTTGGTGATACATCAGGAAAGGCATCAATCGGTAATTGTGTGTAAGCACGATAACCGGCGATCACAACCATGATGGCAAACAACACCATCAATCATCGG
>JBMZNW010000168.1:0-4531 GCA_049619915.1 Gammaproteobacteria bacterium | reverse complement strand
ATAGACGGACAATTCTTTTAATCCAATTTAAAATGCACTTTTTTCGCGATTGTTGCGTCAGTTCCGTGCTCGAATCCTCATGTATAACTTCATACACTGCGGTTCTGCACGTGGTACTTTCTTACACTCACAAAAAAATCACTATTTTAAAACTAATTAAGTAATTTCTCGTGAATAATTCTGAAATTAAAAACAGAACAATTCGTAGTTTTGTTAAGCGAGAAAGTCGACTCACAAAAGCACAAGAGTTAGCGCTGAAAAATTACTGGGATAAATACGGTATTGATTTCAACGATAAATTAGTCGATTTACATTCCGTCTTTAAACGCCATGCACCAATAGTCATGGATATTGGTGTTGGTACTGGCGATACGACATTTCATCATGCTAAAACGCATCCGGAAAATAATTATCTTGCTATCGAAGTACATAAACCCGGAGTAGGCAGATTATTAAATTCTATTGTGTCAAAAGAATTAAATAACATAAAAATTATTAATCACGATGTTATGGAAGTTTTACAAAAACAGATTTCGGATCGTTGTTTAAGCCAGGTATTTATCTTTTTTCCCGATCCCTGGCCGAAAAAAAAACATCATAAACGCAGATTAATAAACAAAGCCTTAATTGAGCTATTGAAAAAAAAGTTAACACTAAACGGACGATTACATATAGCTACAGACTGGGAGAACTATGCTGAACATATTCAAGAACTCTGTAGTCAAGATGCTGAATTACTCAGCTTAAGTAGCAGTAAAGAATTTGCACCACGACCTGATTGGCGAATCCAGACAAAATACGAAACACGCGGCTTAAAACTGGAACATGACGTTTGGGATTTTTGTTACGCTTTGAATATACCGACTAAAATATAATATCTTCAAAGGAATCTATCGCCTGAAATTCCTCTGGATCCTGATGATCATTTTTACTGTCCGGTTTAGATATTGTCAGTAAATTTTTTATGCCAAATTCTCTCGCTGCCCTTAGTACGGTTAAATTATCATCGATTAATAATGCTTCATCTAAATTAAACGGATAGTTTGATTGAAATTTAATCCAGAACTCCTGTTCTTCTTTCGCATGACCTATAGCATGTGAACTCACCACCTCATCAAAAAAACTATCGATTCCGGTTTTATCTGCTTTCATCTTAATCAGATCTTCATGTGCATTTGTCACCATGATGACCGAATAGCTTGGGTTTGCACTTAAACGCTGCAAAAAGTTCTCAGCATGAGGGCGGTATTGTATTAAATGTTCGACATCGGCCTTTAATTCAAGCACATTAAATTTAAGTCTATCGGTCCAGAAATCTAGGCAATACCATGATAGAGTGCCGGCTTCTTTCGAATACCATTCTTTTAATTGCGCTCTAGCTTCATCTGCCTCCATGTTGTTTAACTTACCCCAATGCTCAGGTAGATATTTCTGCCAAAAATAATTATCAAAGTGTAAATCCAGTAAAGTGCCATCCATATCCAGCAAAATCGTTTTAATGGACTGCCAATTAATGTCGTCTTTCATGTTAGTTAAAGATAGGTAAAATAGCTGATATAAAGCCTAAGGATATCAAAGCCAATAGAATGAATGAAATTAAACATCAAGATCTGAACGAACTGACAGAAGAAATTAAAATAATTTCCAAAGAAGCAGGAAAGAAAATACTGGAAATTTATGAAACCGACTTTTCTGTAGAAAATAAAGAAGATAACTCGCCACTTACCGCTGCCGATATGGCTGCGCATAATACAATTTGTCAGGCACTTAAAAAACTTACACCAAACACACCACTTCTGTCAGAAGAATCCTCTGATATCAGTTTTGCAGAACGCCAAAGCTGGAACCAATATTGGTTAATTGATCCATTAGATGGCACGCGAGAATTTGTTAAGCGCAACGGTGAGTTCTCGGTCAATATCGCTTTAATTGAAAAACAGAAATCAATTCTCGGCGTTATTCATATCCCGGTTTCAGGCATAACATACTCGGCCTCACTAAATAACGGTGCCTACAAACAGGGGTCTGAACAAGAAGCAAAAAGAATTTCAGCCAAAAAAACCACTTTGCAAAACATCACTATTGCCGGCAGTCGTTCGCATGGTAATCAACAGCAACGTGATTTTATAGAGAAACTGGATAACTCTGAAATTATTGCAATAGGCAGCTCATTAAAATTCTGTTTAGTTGCAGAAGGTCTTGCTGATATTTATCCACGTTTTGGTCCTACTTCAGAATGGGATTCGGGCGCTGCACAATGTATTGTTGAAGAGTCTGGCGCAATAGTCGTAGATACCGATTTCAAAACACTGGAATACAATACAAAGGATTCGTTACTTAACCCTTCGTTTCTTGTTATAGCGGATAAAGAATTTAACTGGTCTCAGTTTCTTTAAACTAGGCCGGTTTTAAATCGCTTTTAATTGTTTTTGCACCTTCAATTTTCGTTTTAGATAAAGTTCGCAAGATTTCTTTTTCAACCGCACTACGTTCAAAATCTAGAGACTTTATATCGACTTGAATTATTTTATTTTCATTTTGCAGCTGATTAAAGCTTGATAAGAGTTGTTCTTTTTCAGTCTTACTAAATTTTTCTAATACATCGTCACTGCTTAGTTTTGTTAAAAACTCAGTCGATACAATAATCTTTTCAATGTCTGAGAAGGATAATGCCTGGCATAAAAAAGGGTATTTAAAAATAACGCCCGGCTCGGCAGTTGCCATCATTGCTGCATTTTTATTAATTAACGCATTATTAAAGATTTTGCTTTTAAATATAATAATACAAGCATCCCATTGTGCTTGCCACAATTTGGATACTGTTAAGGCATCGGAAAAATCTTGTGAGACAAATAAAACATTAAGTTCTTTTTCAAGATGGTTTCCTCGATCATCTCCAACATAATGCCAAAACTGATTATTAACTATGGCATCTAATAAACCTGAATTCATGCCCCGGAACAAATAGCCGTCTTCTTCATATTGCAAACCTAGGAAAGCATAGCGCTGATCAATCATACGGTTGATAGCAGATGACCAACCATGGTTTTTTACTTGTGCATTAGACACCGAACCATGTGCATTATGCTCGTAAGCGGTTTGGCTGTTTAGCGGCTTCTTTTTCATAAGAAAGTATTTGGTAAGTATATTATTGCATTAGCAAATTATAACGTCCTGCGAACTATAAAATCACAAAGTGCAGCTCTGTTTCATTTCCTCCCTCAAGTTTTGGTCTTTTCAGCCGATTTATAATCATTATCAATGATTTAAGGAATCTAAATGGAGGTTTTTCAACAATTATTTGACGATTATGCAGAGAATGCAGAGATAATGCCGTCTGCATTTTATGAGAAAATAATTGCAGGTTTAGTCTATTGGGATGACCTAGACCTAAAAAAACTGCAACTTGATATCGAGTTACAACAAAACAGTCGCATTAATAAAACGACTGATATACAAAAGATACTGGCTAGTCTCTGCCAACTGACCATAGAAGACCCTCTCACCGGTTTATACAACCGACGCTATTTTAATCAGATAATACAGAGCGAAATTGAACGTAATTATCGTGATCATCGCTCTCTTGCTCTTGCCATTATTGATATTGATCATTTTAAAAAAATTAATGATAACTGGGGCCATGATGGAGGCGATAAAGTGCTGAAAGATGTGAGCCGAATTATGAAAAGTAATATTCGACAATCCGACACATTGGCAAGAATCGGCGGAGAAGAGTTTGCGGTAATTATGCCTAATATTCGACAACATCTTGCTAAAGAAGTAATGGAACGACTACGACTCGACATAGAAAACTCCCCCATTTACGTCGAAGACAATGAGTTGCGTGTTACCTTGAGTATTGGTACTGCTGTTACTGAGCCAAGTCAGATGATGAACGCAGATGAACTTTATAACAAATCGGATCAAGCTCTCTATCAAGCCAAGAACTCTGGTAGAAATAAGGTTGTCATTCATGGCGCTTCTTTAAACGCTCAGCTTTCACTTTCTGAACGAGAGGCACTGTTATAATGAAAAGTATTGCGATAACAAGCGGAAAAGGTGGCGTAGGCAAAACGAATGTTGCCGTTAATTTAGGCCTTAGCCTGGCAAACTCGGGCAAACGAGTTCTATTGTTTGATGCGGATATGGGGCTTGCAAACGTTGATATCTTATTTGGCTTTACCGCCAAATACAGTATCGCCGATGTACTCGATCAGAAACTTCATCTTCGAGATATTATGGTTGAGGTATCTAGCGGCATGCATGTCTTGCCGGCAACATCCGGTTTATTACAACTTGATAACCCATCTCAGTCTGAACTTGCCAAACTTGCTGAACAAATGGATGCATTGTCCCAGGAATTTGATGTGTTACTACTGGATACCGGTGCAGGTTTGCGCGATACAGTATTGTTTTTTAGTAGTGCTGCTGAAGAAGTACTCGTCATTACAACACCAGAGCCAACAGCATTGACTGATGCTTATGCAATGATCAAAGTGTTAAATACTAACTATAGTATTCCTGTCATTAA
>JBMZNW010000167.1:2144-4555 GCA_049619915.1 Gammaproteobacteria bacterium | reverse complement strand
GTAGTTTATCAATAATAACTGAAGAGAGCGCTTCACCTTTTACATCAACCCCTTCCCAGAAACTGCTCGTTCCTAACAGAACGGCATGTTTTGTTTCACGGAATTGATTTAGTAATTCCGAGCGTGGGCCTTTGCCTTGTATAAAAATAGGATAATTAATTCTTTCTGAAATAATACTAGCAGCTCTATTCAAAGCACTGTGGCTGGTAAAAAGCACGAAAGCATGACCATCACTAAAAGAAAGCAGTTTTATTGTTTTTTCAATAAAGGCATCAAAAAATTCAGGATGATTTGGTTCAGGTATATCAAGCGGTAAATATAACCGTGTCTGTTTCTGATAATCAAACGGGCTATTCCAGATTTCTGCGCGACACTCTTCTAGCCCTAACTGTCGATTAAAATGATCGAAATTATTATTCACTGCCAAGCTAGCCGAAGTAAAAACACTGGTTGCATCATAGTCGTTTAGTCTTTGCTGAAAAGTTTCCGCTATGTTGACAGGTGTTTGATTGAAATAAAGGTGATGCCCTCTTATTTCTAGCCAACGAATGGAATCTTCTTTTTTTGATTCCATGTAGTTATCAATATAATTGTAGTGCGCTTTAGCGCGTTGCCAGCAATTATCCAAAAGTTTGCCTCGTTCATTCGAAGCATCAAGAATATCAATAACAAGCTGATAGGCTTCCATTAACTTAGGCAGTTCAACGGATAAATCAGTTTTCTCCCAGGTTTCCTGCCAACTTTTACGTTGATCTTTACGACCAAATAATAAACGGCAATCACGAATCGTTTTTTCAAACTTGCTTAACGCTTCATCGATATCCTGAATATCTTTCGCTTCTTCATGCACAGCGGTTCGGGTATCGGTAATCAATTCAAGTAACTGACGTGTTCCTAATGTTTTGCTGAAATAGCTCGAAGCCAATTCTGGTAACTGATGCGCTTCATCAAAAATAATTAAATCCGCTAAAGGTAAGACTTCGCCAAAACCACTTTCACGTAAGCCCATATCGGCTAATAACAAATGATGATTTGTAATTACCAAATCCGACTCCAGTGCTTTTTTTCTATTCTTAAAAACAAAACAGGATTCAAACTCAGAGCAACTTTGCCCCAAACAATTTTCAGTAGTTGAAGTAATAGCAGGACGAATAAATGAATTCTCTTCAATCATACCGAGTTCATTAATATCTCCGGTTTTTGTTGAAGAAGACCATTCGGATACTTGCTGTAAATCATTTATATTTTTGTAACTTAAACCTTTTGTATCATTAATCGCCGTATGCAGGCGTTGTAAACAAAGATAATTTGAACGCCCTTTTAACACCATCGTTGTTGCCGGTGACTCGAGCGCTTTTAATACAATAGGCAAATCTTTTTCGTTGAGTTGATCTTGTAAATGCTTTGTACCTGTAGACACAATCACTTTTAGCCGAGATAGCAATGCGGGTACCAAATAGGCCATGGTTTTACCGGTACCTGTCCCCGCTTCGCAGACTAGACTTTGGCCTTCTTTTATTGCGGATAATATTTTTTGCGCCATCTGTTCTTGCTCAGGACGATGACGATAATCATTAATCAATTCAGCCAACAGGCCTTCTTCAGAAAAAACTTCTGCAACTGTTTTCATGAATGTTTTAGATCAGAAATGCGACTTTATAGTGAATAAAATTAGATCGGAATAATGACAAATAATGACTAAAGGCTATCTTCTTCAAAACCAAATTGTTCTGTCCATAATAACTCAGAGATCAATTTAAACTTTGCCAGCGTCATTGCGCCTTTTTTATTATTTTTCTTTTTCTCTTCCAGTTCTTCGAGAATAACATTGCGTTCAGCTATATAAATTTCTTCAGGCATAAAGTCCGCATTCATAATAACCAGAATGATTGCATCCCATTCCTGCTCTACTTTGACCTGCCCTATTCTATAACCGCCTTTTTTATCATTAAAAATAGCACGTCCTTTTATCTGAACTTTTAATTGCTGACCATTACGATCATAAATTGCATCATAACCGGCATTTTTAGATTCATTCGGCTGCATTTCGAGAATAGATATAGCATCATTAATCGCTATCTCAGGCGTAACCGCCAAGGTCTTACCGGTAGCAAGACGGTATTCCTTCGCTATTCGACGGGTCTCAGTAATGAGCTTATCAACGGAATAAACACCCACGTTAAATATCCTTGCCTAGTTATTATTTAAGTTAAAGGTCATTACATCTTTTATATCATCTTTTCCGCATAATGCCATTAATAAACGGTCTATTCCTAAGGCAACGCCGGCAGACTTCGGGAACCCTGCTTTTAATGCTGATATAAAATGCTGGTCGATAGGGACTGTATTCAATCCTTTTTGTTTTCTCTCAATTAACTCTTTTTCAAAACGTTGTTTCTGCTCATCTGCAT
>JBMZNW010000167.1:0-2134 GCA_049619915.1 Gammaproteobacteria bacterium | reverse complement strand
GAACTCCTAAACCTTTATCCGAATCTTTAATCGTCGCTAATGCAGCCATACATTCCGGGTAATCATAAATAAATAAAGCTTGCCCATTATTGATATCCTTCATGACAACTTCTGAAAAAATATAATCCAGTAAAGCATGCCTGTCTTCAGAGTCACTACCCCAACCATGCTGGCCGCTTATTTCCTGTAACTGGCTCAACTCACATGTATGCGGATTAATATTAACAATTTGCAAAAACGCATCGGCATACGTCATTTTGGCAGGTTTGCTCAAACCGACTTCAGTTAATAATTCAGCGACATCATCCATTAATTGCTTGTAATCAAAACCCACTCGATACCATTCAAGCATGCTGAATTCCGTCCGGTGCCTTTTTCCTGATTCTTCATCACGAAAAACATGTGCTATTTGATAAATTGAGCCGGATTCAGCAGCAAGCAAGCGTTTCATGCAATATTCCGGTGAAGTATGCATATAAAGTGGTGTTTGCTGCTCGTAAGCATGTTTGGTTTGCAAACTTTGAATATAAGGATCAGTGACCGCCGAATGGCTGAGGATGGGTGTATCAACTTCAAGAATATCGTGGCGATCCATAAAATCACGGATCTGCCACAATAGTGCTGCCCTTTTTTTAATAATGTCTAAACTGGCTGTCGGTTGCCAGGAAGAACTTGTTGTCATCCGGTATTTTTAATCTTTTGCGCGAGCGGCATATTCTCCGGTACGCGTATCGATCTTTATCATTTCTTCATTATCAACAAACAGCGGCACATTTACAGTCGCGCCTGTTTCCAATGTCGCTGGCTTGGTGCCACCTTGCGCGGTATTACCACGTACGCCGGGATCAGTATCAGTAATCTGCAAAATGACAAAATTAGGTGCTGCAACGGTTAACGGTACATTATTCCAAAGCGTTACCAGACACATTTCTTCGCCTTTTAACCATTGTTTTGCATCGGCAACAGCGCTTTCGTTTGCTTCATATTGTTCATAGGTATTCTGATCCATGAAATACCACATATCACCGTCGCTATAGAGATATTGCATTTCCAAATCCATCACATCAGCACCTTCAACCGACTCGCCGGACTTGTATGTTTTTTCCAGAGTACGCCCAGTTTTCAAATTACGTAGTTTTACGCGGTTAAATGCCTGACCTTTACCCGGTTTGACAATGTCGTTTTCGGTAATTGAACAAGGATCGCCATCAATCATTAATTTCAAACCTTGTTTAAATTCGTTTGTGCTGAATGTCGCCATTTTTGCCTCTTTACAATATAGTCTCGGTAAAAGCCCGATATCATACAGAAAATAAGGTCAATAATGCAGTCTTTATCCTGGCAAGAACAATTAGCACAATCCATACGGCAACCGAAAGAATTACTCGACTACGTTGGCCTTGATGCCGATAGCATGGGCTATAGCGAAAAAGCGATAGCACAATTTCCACTGCGTGTGCCTCGAGTGTTTGCAAATCGTATTAAAAAACAGGATTTACACGACCCTATCCTGCGGCAAATATTTCCCTATATTGAAGAAGAAAGTGACTGCGAAGGCTTTATTACTGACCCTCTAGCAGAAGCAAATGTGCAACCGATTAAAGGCTTACTGCATAAATACAATAGCCGGGTTTTATCCATTACCACTGGCGCATGTGCAATTCATTGTCGTTATTGTTTCCGTCGACATTTCCCCTATCATGAATCGTCTGCAAATGGAGAACAATTACAACAAAGCCTCGAATACATAGAAAAAGATGAAAGCATAAAAGAAGTCATTCTTAGTGGTGGCGATCCACTGACGCTATCTGATCGGCGGCTTATTGAGCTTTGCCAAAGTTTATCAAAAATTAATCATGTAAAACGAATTCGCTTTCATACGCGTGTGCCTGTCGTGCTACCGGATCGTTTAACTAATGAATTAATTGAACAGTTAGTTTCGACTGGCAAAACAATTATTTTCGTATTACATATAAATCACGCCAATGAAATTGATGATGCGGTAACTAACAACATCCGTTTATTACAGAAATACAATATTATGGTTCTAAACCAATCTGTATTACTAAAAGGTGTTAATGATAATGCTCAAAGTTTGATTGGGTTATCTGAACGTTTAGTTGAAAACCAAGTT
>JBMZNW010000166.1:4398-4606 GCA_049619915.1 Gammaproteobacteria bacterium | reverse complement strand
TTAGAAGAAGATTTACAACGCAGAGACTTAACCATCAATGCTATTGCTGAAGATGAATCAGGCAAGCTTATTGATCCCTATAATGGCGAAGCTGATATTAAACAAGGTTTGTTGCGTCATGTCTCCGATGCTTTTGTTGAAGATCCTTTACGTGTACTTCGAATAGCAAGATTTGCTGCAACATTAGGTTTTAAGATTGCACCTGAAA
>JBMZNW010000166.1:0-4388 GCA_049619915.1 Gammaproteobacteria bacterium | reverse complement strand
GTGCCTGAACGCGTCTGGACGGAACTGGAAAAGGCGTTATCCGGCAAATATCCTGCGCGTTTTATTCTGGTATTACGCTCTTGTAAAGCATTAGTAAAACTTTTTCCTGAGATTGAAGCGTTATTTGGTATTCCACAACCCAAAGAACATCACCCTGAGATTGATACTGGCTTACATACGATAATGAGCTTGAATCAAGCTGTCCGTTTATCTGACGATCCTCAAATACGTTTCGCTGCACTAGTACATGACTTAGGTAAGGCAACGACTCCAAAAGACGTATTGCCGAGTCATCATGGCCATGAAGCGCGCGGCGTGAAAATAATTGATAAACTATGTAAGCGTTATCGAATCCCGAATAAGTATAAAGAGCTTGCTTCATGTGTTTCTAAACACCATCTTGACTGCCATCGCATACAGGAAATGAAACCGACAACTGTATTGAAGAAACTAGAACAACTTGATGCATTCAGGCGGCCGGAACGTTTTCAACAATTTCTAATCGCTTGCGAAGCTGATGCGCGTGGTCGCGCTAGTTTTGAAGACAGAGAATATCCTCAAGCAGAGTATTTTAATAATGCGTTTAACTTAGCAAATGAAGTTGAAACTAAAACTTTGCAGGAACAAGGATATGAAGGAAAAGCACTAGGCGAAGAAATTAAAAAACAACGTATTCAGAATATAAAAAGTTTAACTGCCTAATTCGAAAACTATATAAATATATAGAGTAAAACGAATCCCAATACCAAGCGGTAAATCACAAAAGGCAGCATGCCAACTTTATCAAGAAACTTAAGAAAAACATGGATAGCAAGCAAGGCACTAACTGCGGACAAGACTGCCGTAATAATAAAATTATTTAAATCGACGGCGGCATTCATTTGAATCAATTTTAAAGATTCATATAAAGCAGCAACCAATATGATAGGCATAGCCATTAGAAAAGAAAAACGCGCAGCACTTTGTCTATCTAGACCCAACATTAAAGCGGCTGTCATAGTAATACCGGAACGCGATGTACCCGGTATTAATGCTAAAGCTTGAGCAAAGCCAATAATGATTGCATCTTTTAAATTAATAGAGTTAATCTGACGAACTCGTTTACCCGCAATATCTGCATACCAAAGCAATAAACCGAAACCGATTGATGTAAAGGCAATAACTAACGGATCACGTAAATATGTTGAAATAACATCACGCAATAAAAAACCAATAACTAAAACAGGAATACTGGCAATAATAAGGTACCAAAATAATCGACTATCTAGATCGCTTACATCTTTTTTAAGAGTTGAATTTATTCCCGCGAATAAAATTCGCGCAATATCTTTTCTGAAATAAAACATAACGGCAAATAAACTGCCTAAATGCGCAGCGACATCAATGGCCAAACCTTGATCTTGCCATTCTGTTAAAAGTGGCACGAGGATCAAATGTGCAGAACTTGAAATTGGCAGGAATTCAGTAATACCTTGTATTAAGGCAAGAACAATAATTTGTATTAAATCCATAGTTTCCTGACTTTATATATAAATTGTGAAATATTCATGAAAATAGACAATTTATATAGGTAGAAAAACGGCTGACGCCATTCTTTGTATCACTGTCTTTACTGTTCGATTCTTTTTTTCAGCCATTATCGTTGTAATATTATCCTGTGTCGCAATTAACTTACCAAATAATCTTTCATAACTCAGATTAGTCACTCCTTCATTCGGTAGGGAGTTGCTACAGAGAAAAGGATCACCGTTCGAATCGACATTATGTCCGAGTTTCCACACTGCTATCTCGATATTTCTGGCGCAATTATATAGCTTTTGTGGTTCTACAGTATCAAATAGATAGAAATCAGATTGATAATTATATGACTTCATAATCATTGACATGAGGCCGGAAACAAAAGCAAAAACACGATCACCCTGATACTCTTCTTTAAAAGTAAGTTTAATTAATTCAATATCATGCTTATCCTGTAACTCAGGAAAGTCCCAGCTATGCTCAAGATCAAATAACCGAACTAATTGTTCTTCGATTAATTTTAATTCTGATTTTTTTAATTCACGCGGGTTACGCTTATATAGCTTAATCATTAACTCACGCAATAGCACTTGCGATTGTTTGATATGCACATCCAGTACATTGTCTATATCTGATTTAGCTATTTGGGAAACAGCGTTACTTTCTGTAATCGGTTTATTTTCCCGAACAATTTCTTTATTACAAGCAGCAAGTATTAGCAGTGAACATAAAACAAATTTCCATTTAAACCATTTCATTTTAAAGCTTTCACTTATAAACGGGCTCGCTGATCCATCACTGAAAAACCGATTAAGCTTTGATTAAAATCTTTTGTTAATGCTATGACTTTAAAGCGCTCACCCATCTCTTCCGGTAATGTTAATTTCTTCACCTGTTGAGTTATCTCCGTATGAGACTTGGCATCTAAGCTTGCGATATCTCCTAGCAATTTTTCCAGCCCGCAGGCAAATAAAAAGTAAGCCTGATTCGTATAACCGCTAACATGTAAACCCAAACTATGCGCAGACTCTGCTACATCAGTAAAATTAACTGAGGTAGTAATATCCTGTAGGCCCGGATAAAAAAACGGATCAGCATGCACATGATGCCGGTAATGACATAATAATGTGCCGTCATTTCTTGATGGATGATAATACTCCTGCTTCGAGTAACCATAATCGATAAATAATAATACGCCGCTTTGTAATACAGTTTCCAAGCCGCTTAGCCATTGCTTGGTATTTATATTAATTTCAGAAACATACTCTTCTGGAAAAGCATCAGGTAATTCCTTTTCTAATTGATTCAATGTTTTTGATAACTGCTCATCAACATCAACTTCTAGCCAAGTCAAAGCGTCATCATCAAACGCAACTTTCATTTCTCTAAATGAATCTGCTGTTTTTTTAAAACGCTTCACTGCTAACGCATCAAGTATTTCATTTGCCAATATCAAACCATCGAATGAACTTTCAGGTAACGCATCGAGCCAGCTTATGCGTTCAAAAAGATGCGGGATGGATTGTTTTAATAATTGCTGCTGACGTTGCTTAAGATCAGCACTGACCTCAAGAATGAAATAATGTTCAGGAAGCAAGTCCAACTTTTCCAGTTCCAGTAATACATCACGCGCCATAACACCTGTGCCCGCACCTAATTCCAGAATAGAACCTGAACCAAGCTCCGTTAAAACCTGAGCACATTGATAAGCCAAACATTGGGAAAACAGCGGGGAAATTTCTGGAGCCGTTACAAAATCACCTTCCGCGCCAAATTTACGACTGCCAGCACTGTAATAGCCCAAACCGGGCGCATATAAAGCTGCTTCCATATATTCATCAAAACCGATAGAACCGCCTTGTTCATTGATTAAGTTTTTAACATGACCAACAACCTTTTCACATTGTAACAATGCGTCTTTATCAGGAACCGGCAGAGAAGAATTAATATTCGATGGCTTCGCTTGTGTCATAATACGCCCATGGTATTCTGTTTTTAAAATCATTCAACAACACAATGTCTCCTGAAATAATTTATAGCGAATATTACTGTGGATAATAAAACGGTATTAATAACGGGTGCTGCAAAACGTATTGGCGCCAGCATAGCAAAACAACTACATCAAGTCGGGATGAATATTATTATTCATCACAATACTTCTGAAAAAGAGGCAGATGAACTAGCGAATGAATTAAATTCGAGCCGAACTGATTCGGCAATGACCTTACAGGCAAACCTGACAGAATCGGGGTCATACGAAACCTTAATCAAGAACGCAGTGCAATTTAAAAATCGTCTTGATGTGTTAGTTAATAATGCTTCCGTTTTTTACCCGACTGATATTAACCATATTTCTGAGCAGCAATGGAACGAAACGATTAACACAAACCTGAAAGCGCCATTATTCTTATCACATTATGCTGCGACACATTTAAAAAAGCATAATGGCTGCATTATTAATATCACTGATATTCATGGTGAAAAACCACTAAAAGACCACCCTATTTATTGTATTTCAAAATCAGGCTTAATCACGCTGACTCAGTCGCTTGCTAAAGAACTGGGCCCTAACATTCGTGTCAATGCTATTTCACCTGGCGCAATCACCTGGCCGGACAATATGAATAAAGAAACACAAGAAGAAATATTGCAGCACACTGCTTTGGAAAAAGTCGGCACTATGGAAGATATAAGTAAAACTGCCCTATTTTTAATAAATGATGCGGATTACATAAGCGGCCAGATACTTAATGTTGATGGCGGCAGATCATTATATTAAAGGTAATTATGAAGACAGGATTTTTTTGTGAGTGTAAGGAAGCACCGCACGCAGAACCGGAGTGTATAAATCATACATGAGGAAAGTTGGC
>JBMZNW010000165.1:4374-4627 GCA_049619915.1 Gammaproteobacteria bacterium | reverse complement strand
TTGAAGCCTATACAGATAATCTTAACGAAATGGCAAAACAAGGTAAGATTGATCCACTTATAGGCCGACAATTAGAAGTACAACGAACTGTTCAAATACTTTGCCGTCGCCGTAAAAATAATCCACTTTATGTTGGTGAAGCAGGCGTAGGTAAAACAGCGATTGCTGAAGGCCTTGCCAAAATGATTGTCGATGACAAAGTACCTGATGTATTAAAGGACAGCATTATTTATTCGCTTGATCTAGGTGCTTT
>JBMZNW010000165.1:0-4364 GCA_049619915.1 Gammaproteobacteria bacterium | reverse complement strand
ATTATTGCAAATGAACTTGGTGTTGATATTAAAACAACTTCAGGTCCGGTTTTAGATAAGCCAGGAGATTTAGCCGGTCTTCTAACAAATTTGGAAGAAAGAGATGTGTTATTTATTGATGAAATACATACTATCGTCGGCGCAGGTGCAACAGCCGGCGGCGTTATGGATGCATCAAACATTATTAAACCGGTATTAGCTTCGGGTGAGATGAAATGTATCGGTTCAACAACCTATCAGGAATACCGTGGTATCTTTGAAAAAGATCGTGCGCTAGCAAGACGTTTCCAAAAAATTGATGTGGAAGAACCTTCTATTGATGAAACAATAAAAATCCTCGAAGGATTAAAGTCACGGTTCGAAGATCATCATCATATCCGATTTACGCATCAGGCATTACGTACTGCGGCTGAATTAACAGAACGTTATATTAATGATCGTCATTTACCTGATAAAGCAATCGACATTATTGATGAAGCGGGTGCAGCACAGCAGTTACTCCCTACTTCAAAAAGAAAGAAAACTGTCGGTGTTCATGATATTGAAAATATTATTGCCAAGATTGCGCGTATCCCGGCGAAGAATGTCAGCACTTCTGATAAAGACGTGATTAAAAACCTTGAGCGTAACTTGAAAATGGTTGTGTTTGGTCAGGATGAAGCGATTGATACATTATCTAACGCTATCAAGATGTCACGCTCTGGTTTAGGTAATCCACAAAAACCAATTGGTAACTTTTTATTCGCTGGCCCGACTGGTGTTGGTAAAACAGAAGTAACGAAACAACTAGCCATGCAAATGGGTGTTGATCTGGTTCGCTTTGATATGTCCGAATATATGGAACGTCATACTGTTTCAAGATTAATCGGTGCGCCTCCAGGCTATGTTGGTTTTGATCAAGGCGGCTTGTTAACCGATGCTATTAATAAACAACCACATTGTGTCTTGCTACTTGATGAAATTGAAAAAGCACATCCGGATGTTTTCAATCTGTTATTACAAGTCTTTGACCACGGTACATTAACCGACTCTAATGGACGTAAAACGGATTTTCGCAATGTCATTATTGTCATGACGACTAACGCGGGTGCTGACCGTATTAGCCGCTCTTCTGTTGGCTTTACACAGCAAGATCATAGCGGTGACTCTATGGAAAGTATTTCACTCATGTTTAGCCCTGAATTTAGAAACCGTCTGGATGCCATTATTCAATTCAATGCACTTGATATGAGAACAATATCGAATGTTGTTGATAAGTTCTTAATAGAACTTGAAGCTCAACTAGATGATAAGAAGGTCACTGTTGAAGTGACTGAAGAAGCACGAGAATGGTTAGCGATTCATGGTTATGACAAAGTCATGGGCGCACGACCAATGGCACGTTTAATTGAAGATAAAGTTAAGCGACCTCTTGCTGAAGAGCTCTTGTTTGGCAAACTTGAACATGGCGGTCACGTTGTTGTGAGGCTAGAAAACGATGAAATTAAACCTGAAATTCAGGAAGAAGAACTGGAAGGCGTATAGTTAATCCAGCAATGTAACTGCGATTCTATTTCGTCCCGCAGCTTTAGCATTGTAAAGCTCTTGATCAGCAGCATTGATTAAAGCTCTAGCTTCTAATTGTTCCGTTGTTTGCATGGTCGCAACACCAATGCTCGCGGTCAAAACATCAGAGATAGTGGATGCTTCATGTGGAATAGCCAATCGCCTGATGTTAACAAGAAAGTTCTCAGCAAATTTTATCGCATTTTCATTATCGGTATGCGGCAATATGACAGCAAACTCTTCGCCTCCATAACGCGCAGCTAAATCAGAGGCGCGTTTACATGAGCTCTCTAAACAGCGTGCAAATTTCTTTAAACATACATCGCCTGTCGTATGCCCATACAGATCATTAAACGGTTTAAAAAAATCGATATCACACAGCATTAATGACAATGTATGACCATATCTCTTCGCACGCGTTATTTCTTTATCTAGTACTTCATCAAAATATCGACGATTAGCCAAATGCGTTAAGCCATCAAAATTCACAAGTTTTTTTAATTGCTCATTTGAGAGCATTAAATCCTGCGTTTTTTGTTCGACCAGTTTTTCAAGATGTTCGCGGTGTTGTTTTAATTCTTCTTCCTGCTGTTTTAGTTCTGAAATATCATGAATAATTCCAACGAATATTAATTCATCATTAACTTCAGCTTCACCAACAGAAAGTCTTATTGGAAAAACAGTCCCGTCTTTATGCATTGCGACCACCTCACGACCAATGCCAATAATTTTTTTAACACCTGTCAATTTGTAGTCTTTCATATATTTATCATGTTCAGAACTGTAGGGCTTTGGCATCAACAAATTGATTTTCTGGCCAATAACTTCATCAGCAGAGTAACCAAACAGTTTTTCTGCCGCTGGATTAAAGGTACTAATTACGCCGATATGATCGATAGAAATAATGGCATCTACTGCAATATCAAGAATGGCTTCTAAATGAGAATGATGAACTTTATTATCAGTCATTATTTGTGACCATAATTTAAGCAATTTAAGAGCAAAAGCTTTAAATTCAGATTAAGTTTTTAATCAGTGCTTTTGAGTTTCGCTGAAAATTATAAATATCCTGTTTTTCTACCGGCAATGATTCAATCGTTGCTTCAGTAAAACCTTTTTCAATAAACCAATGCTCAGTTTGAGTCGTTAATACAAATATTTTTTCTGTATTATTTTTAGCGGCAATAGACTCAATAAACTTAAATAATATTTCACCTTTTCCCTGGTGCTGGTATTCAGGATGCACAGCCATGCACGCTAGTTCCATCACACTATCATTCTCATAATAGTGTAATGCAGCACAAGCAATTACGCTTCCATCTCGCAATAAAACAAGATAGTCACCAATCTGTGCTTCTATCTTTTCTCTTGAACGTTTAACCAGTACACCTTGTTCTTCCAAAGGTTCAATTAAGTCAAGTATGCCAGCAATATCATGCACGGTTGCCTGATTAACTGAATCAAATGGCGCACGACTTAATAAAG
This sequence comes from Gammaproteobacteria bacterium, assembly GCA_049619915.1. Lineage (GTDB taxonomy): Bacteria > Pseudomonadota > Gammaproteobacteria > Eutrophobiales > Eutrophobiaceae > UBA7359. Next base: position 1,334 of record JBMZNW010000165.1, on the reverse strand, counting down.
TACCAATGCCATCCCGCGTAAACAGCTCCTGTAAAAGACTGCCATCAATATTCTGGTCAATATAGTGCACACGTCTAACACCTGCTTCACAAGCTTTGATGCCTAATGCTAAAGCGGTAGACGGTGTTTCATCAATTTGATGTGCTGTTTCCGGATTTAATTTTTGTTTTGCTTCATTGCAGGTAATTTGTCTTATGATTTTTCCATTCTCATCTTTTACTATGGATGCGTTATTCAACATGATCAATTTGTCAGCATTTAATTCGACGGCAACTTGTGCAGCAACTTCTATTGAACTCAAATTAAATATTTCACCTGTAACGGAATAACCCAGTGGAGAGACCAACACGATCTCTCCGGCATCAAGTCGAGTATTGATTGTTTCTTTTTCTATACTTCTTACTTTTCCGGTTAAATCCAAATCAACACCATTAACAACACCATAAGGTCTGCCCGTCACATAATTACCTGACGCGACTTTTACTGATGATTCCGCCATTGGTGATTTAGGTAAGCCCATTGATAACAGTGCTTCAATCTGAATTTTTATATCACCTACCGCTTGTTTAACACTGCTGATAGAAGCTTCATCAGTGACACGTAAAGCGCCGCAATATTCTGGCGTAACATTTCTTTCTTTTAATAATTTATCTATCTGCGGTCTCGCACCAAAGACAATCACAAGTTTAATTGCCAGACTATTTAACAAAGCCAAGTCATGAATCAAATGTGTAAAACCATCAGACGCAACAACATCGCCACCAATCTGCAAAACAAAAGTTTTGCGCGAGTGTGCATGTATATATGGTGCAGCGTTTCTAAAACACTCTACAAAAGCGTTTTTCTCATCCATTCATTTAACTCATAAAAATGATTTAGTATTTTGGGCAAAAATAGTTACCCGTTCAATTCTATCTATTTGTAAATATTGGTTGGGCTAATTCGCCACGTCAATATTACAAAGATGGGGCATTGTAACCTGTCAGCCCTATGCAGACCAAATATCCTGATTGCTTTAGAAACATTTTTAGTCCATCTTCAGCTCATACATAATCATAATTAAAGATAACACTCTTATACTAATGTCTAATCCTCAGGTTTACATCGATACTGACAACGCCATGGGCTCTTCTAGGGGTGACGTGGATGACGGTTTTGCAATTGCGGCAATGCTTTGCTCACAACTTAGTGTTTTAGGAATTAGTAGTGTCTCTGGCAATACTGATGCTTTCTCTGCTCATCAGAACAACAAAGTTTTGGCTAAAATTACAAACTATAAAGGGTCGCTTTATTGTGGTGAAAGTGACAGTAAAGACTTAGTCGATTTTATGTGT
>JBMZNW010000164.1:0-4641 GCA_049619915.1 Gammaproteobacteria bacterium | reverse complement strand
AGACATCCTACGCAATACGAATAAAGATATGGATAAAGAAAACTTTTCATTCTTAACTATTTCTGAATGTAATTTTTTATACACAAATTATTCCGATATTTTTCATAGTCTTCCGTTTTAACAACAACAACTTTTCGTGAAGTATTATCATCAATCTTGACATCATATTCTTCTCGCATGCCTGACTTGCGAATACTCATGATGTAGCCAGCAACACTGACTTCGCCGGTTTTTAAGCCGAAAAGTTTTCTCGTAATCTTTGATAATTCCTGCTGATAGCGCGTAATAGGATGGCCAGATAAATAAAAACCCAGCGTTTCTTTTTCAAACATAACACGTTGCTTATCATCCCAATCCTTAACGACATCATAAACAGACGACTCATCATCGTCATTATCTGATTGAGTTGTCGTATCAAGACCAAACATATCATTCTGGCCACTATCGAGATTTTTATTATGCTGTTCTGCTAATGACGTTGCTTTATCCAAGTTTTCAACTAATGTATTTCTACCTGCGCCTAATGAGTCCATCGCGCCTGATTTGATTAATGCATCAAGCACCCTCTTGTTCGCTTTTCTTAAATCAATACGTTTACAAAGATCAAACAGGTTTTCATAAGAGCCTTTTTCTTCTCTTTCCTGAATAATGTTATCAATCGCTGCGGCACCCACACCTTTAATTGCACCTAAACCATATTGAATCGTCTTTTCATCTTTAACCGTAAAACTATAAAAACTGGCATTAACTGAAGGCGGTACAATTTCGATATTCATCCTACGTGTTTCTTCTATTAACATCACAACTTTATCGGTGTTATCCATATCAGAAGACAATACTGCAGCCATAAATGCGGCAGGATAATGCGCTTTTAGCCAGGCTGTTTGATAAGCAACCAGTGCATAAGCAGCAGAATGAGATTTATTAAAACCATAACCGGCAAACTTTTCCATTAAATCAAAAATATAAGTCGCTAGCTGCTCCTCTATACCTCTCTTCACAGCACCTTCGGTAAAGATTTTTCTTTGCTTGGCCATCTCTTCCGGCTTTTTCTTACCCATTGCACGACGTAAAAGATCAGCGCCGCCTAATGTGTAACCGGCAAGTACCTGAGCAATTTGCATGACCTGTTCCTGATAAAGGATGACGCCATAGGTTGGTTTCAGGATAGGTTCCAGATCCGGGTGATCATATTTAATTCTTGCGCCATGTTTCCTTTCGATAAAATCATCAACCATACCTGACTGTAATGGGCCGGGCCTAAATAAGGCCACGAGTGCAACAAGATCATCAAAAACACTAGGCTTAAGTCGGCTTACCAGCTTCTTCATACCGTCGGACTCAAGCTGAAATACAGCAGTCGTATCCATACGTTGAACTAATGCATAAGTTTCTGGATCATCTAGCGGTATTTTTCGAATATTAACTTCAGCTTCATTATTCTGTTTTTTCAGTCGATTAACATCACGTAAAGCCCAATCAATAATGGTCAATGTTCTTAAACCAAGAAAGTCGAATTTAACCAAGCCAACTGATTCAACATCGCCCATATCAAATTGGCTTACTGTCGATTGCGAACCTTCTTCACAATAAAGTGGCATATAATCCGTCAACGGTTTAGGCGCAATAATAAGACCACCAGCATGCCTACCCGCGTTACGTGATAAACCTTCCAGTTTTTTTGCCAAGTCCATTAACGTCTTAACATCATCTTCTGAGTTATAACGCTGCCTAAGCTCCTTCTCTTCTTCCATGGCTCTATCCAGAGTCATACCAATTTCAAAAGGAATCAACTTGGCGATTTGATCAACAAAACCATAAGGGAAACCCAATACACGGCCTACATCTCTTACAACCGCTTTCGCTGCCATCGTACCGTAAGTAATAATTTGCGAAACATGATCACGGCCATATTTTTCAGCAACATACTCAATGACTTCATCACGCCTATCCATACAGAAATCAATATCGAAATCAGGTAAGGAGACACGGTCAGGGTTTAAAAAACGCTCAAACAGCAAATCATATTCAAGCGGATCGAGTTCTGTGATATCTAAGGCATAAGCAACAAGCGAACCTGCTCCAGAACCTCGACCCGGCCCAACAGGAATACCGTTTTCTTTCGCCCAACGGATGAAGTCGGCAACAATCAGAAAATAGCCGGAGAAACCCATTTTTGTCACAACATCAATTTCGACATCGAGCCTTTTGTAATAATCAGCAGTTTTTTCTTCTGTAATATTATCGTCATCATCAATGATTCTTTCTAAGCCTGCTTTTGCATCGCTGATTAAACGCTGATCCTGCGTTTCATTTTCATCCACAACAAAGTTGGGTAAAAAATTTTCACCCAAACAAAATTCGATATTGCAGCGTTGTGCAATTTTTACGGTATTTTCTATCGCTTCAGGAATATCAGAAAACAGCTCTTGCATCTCTTCTGACGATCGAATGTATTGCTGTTCTGTATACTGCTTCGGTCGTCTTGCATCATTTAAGGTATAGCCCTGATAAATACAGACACGCGCCTCATGTGCTTCAAAATCATCATCATTAAGAAAGCGTGCGTTATTAGTCGCAACAACTGGAATGTTCAATTTTCCTGAGTATTCTATTGCTTTGTTAATATGATTATTTTGACCTTTTAATCCTATGCGTTGTAATTCTAAGTAATATCTATCAGGAAAAAGCGATGTCCATTTTTCGCAAGTTTGTTCAATAAACGACTCTTCAGAATGTAATAAAGCATTAGCAAAGCTGCCATTGTCAGCATTATCAATTGCGATCAAACCTTCATTATTTTCTTTTATCCAATCAAAGTTAACATAAGGAATACCACGCTTTTGTCCTTCTATATAACTTTTAGAAATTATTTTGGAAAGGTTTTGATAGCCTTCAAAATGCTGACAAAGCAATACAAGATTAAATTCTTCTTTTGATTCTGCATCAATCACTCTTAAGTCAGAACCAATAATTGGTTTAATTCCCTGAGCAATCATCGCACGATAAAATTTTACTGCGGAAAAAGTATTACTTTGCTCTGTTACGGCGATCGCAGGCATTGTTAACTCAGCAGCCTTTTGCGCTAGCTGAGGTACTTTAATCATGCCATCTATTAAAGAATATTCAGTATGAAGATGTAAATGAACAAAACTCATAACAGATTAATTAGAAATAAATTTAGCAACGGGCGCAAAACTACGTCGATGTATTTTAGTTATACCTATTTTTTTCAACGCTTCCATATGTTGTTTTGTAGGATAGCCTTTATGTGAAGAAAAACCATAACCGGGGTAAGTTTCTTCAAGCGCTATCATCTCATTATCTCTGGCGACTTTGGCAATAATGGATGCGGCACTTATTGCAGGCACCAGATTATCGCCTTTTGCAATAGCGATTTTTTCATAAACAACATCAGGTGAATATTGTCCGTCTGCCGCAACAAGCTTTGGTTCTATAGGCAACGATTCAACAGCGCGTTTCATCGCAAGCAAACTTGCTTTAAGAATATTTATCTCATCTATCTCTTCAACTTCAGCACGTCCTAAAGACCAGGAAAGCGCTTTTTCCTTTATCTCTTCAGATAAGCGTTCTCTTTTTTTCGGCGTTATTTTTTTTGAATCTTTAAGTCCTGTTATAGGTTTTTCTGGATCAAGAATAACTGCTGCTGCAACAACTGGCCCAGCCAATGGTCCTCTACCCACTTCATCGACACCGGCTAATAGTTCTACATTATTTAGAAAAGAAAGATCAAGCATGTGCTTTTCCTTGGATCAATTCGAGTACTGCCTTTGCAGCTTGTTTATCTGCATTTTTTCTAAGCTGTCCTGATAGGCCTGAAAACTCTTTTTTCATATTCTCTTTTTTTTCTTCAGAATTTAACAAACTGTTTAATTCATTAGAAATATTTTCTACTGTGCATTGATATTGTAGATATTCAGGTACAATTCTTTTTCCTGCCAAAATATTAGGTAAAGAGGCATAAGGTATTTTTGCAAAGCATTTAACAATACGATAGGTTAACCAGGAAAGTCGATAAACAACTATCATTGGTTTATTGAACAACATCGCTTCCAGTGTCGCTGTGCCTGAAGCCAGAATAATAATATCTGACGCAGCCATAACATCATGTGTTTTATCAACGAATAGTTCTACATTTAAATCTGCAGCAACTTCATCTTTAATCTCTTTAAACACTTGTAATGTTTTTTCATTAACAAAACTACTTACAAACTTAAGATTATTATTTTCTTTATTGCTCAAAACTGCCGCCTTTAATAACGGCTCTGCAATCTTTTTTATTTCAGACAAACGGCTACCTGCTAATAAGGCAACAACAACTTTATCATCTGGTAAATTCAGTTCTTTTCTTTTTTCACTGACATTAATGTTCTGGCTAATCATATCTGCCAAAGGATGGCCCACATACTTATTTGCGACGTCATATTTTTTATATATTTCAGATTCAAATGGGAAAAGGTTTAGTATTAAGTCGGCTGACTTTTTTATGTTTTTTACTCGATATTCACGCCAGGCATAAACAGAAGGACTGACATAGTGCACCGTTTTAACACCCGCTTCTTTCAAGACTTGCTCTAAACCTAAATTGAAATCGGGTGCATCAATGCCTATGAAAATGTC